>JALZAH010000095.1 GCA_030948425.1 Actinomycetota bacterium | reverse complement strand
CTCCTGGTCGGGTCGGGGGGCGCCACCCCGGCTCGTTGGGCGGCACCACTGGTCATCGCCGCCTGCGGCCTGAGCCTGCTCGTCCCAGCCCGCTCCCTGTCTCCTCTGACACTGCCCCGTACGCTTGCACCAAGGGTGGCCATCGGCCGGTTGGCGACGGCGGTCGCCGTTGTCATCGCCATCGCTGCGGTGATGATCCCGGTCAGCTCCCACCTACCAGGGGTCAACGCCCGATCCCCCTACGTCCTGCGCGCCGCGGTGGGGCCCCCGCCACTGGCAGCGCCCATCGCCAACCCGCTCAGCAGCTTCGCGGCGATCCACGACGGAGCGGAGACACCGATCTTCACGGTGCATGCCCCCGGTGCCAACCTGCACGGCGTCTACTGGCGCCTCACCGTGCTCGACGGATTCGACGGATCCTCGTGGGCCCCGAGGTCGCTGTTCCGCCCAGCGGGCTCCGAACTGCCGTCGGGTCCCAGGCTCAGCGTTGCCTGCGACCGAATCACCGCCCGGGTGACGGTCTACGGCCCAACCACCTACCTGCCGGCGCCCGACCGTCCCTTCGCCATCTCCCTCCCCGAGGTCAACGCCGATCAGGCCAGCGGAGTGCTCGCCGCTGCCGGTGAGCTGCCGACCCCCCTGAGCTACCAGGTGAGAGCATCGATCCCCCACCCGGGCGTAGCTGCTCTCATCAACAGCTCGGCGCCCACCGGGAACGTCAACGCTGGCGCACCCGCCGTCCCCGAACCCCTGGCCAGCCTGGCCCTGGGCCTGGTCCGGGCCGCCCAGCCGACGCCTTGGGACCGGCTCCTCAAGCTCCGCGCATACCTGACTGGCAATCCCTTCACCTTGGAGGACCCCGGCGCGTCGACGATCGGCAGCGGCTACTTCCGGGTCAGCGAGCTGATCCGGACCCACCACGGAACCTCTGAGCAATACGCGGCCGCCTTCGCCGTGCTGGCTCGGGCCGTCGGCTTCCACACCCGCCTGGGGATCGGCTACCTCATCGCCGGATCCGGCACCACCGCTGACCTGACCTACACCACGAGGGACCTCACGGTGTGGCCCGAGGTGCTCCTCGATGGCATTGGCTGGCTCCCGATCCCGGTCGACCCGGCGACTGGCAACGGTGGCGGAGCGTCATCGAACCCGGCACCGAGTCCCGTCAGCGGTGCCATAGACCGCCAGAACCGGTTGGACAATGGCCGCCCCCCGGCGGCAGCGGGTACCGGTCCCGGACCCATCGCCGCGACTGCACCTGTCGGCGCCGCCGGTCTCCCCGCCGGCGTCATCATCTTTGCAGGACTGGTGCTTGCCATTCTCGCCGCCGTGGTCGCCATCATGGTTGCCAAGCTTGGCCGTTCCCGGCGGCAACGCCGAAACCCTGACCCTGGACGACGGCTGGCCGGCGCCTGGGAGCACGTCCTCGACCGGCTGGTCGAGTTCGGGGTGCCCCTGAACGGAGCGTTGACCGCCCGCGAGGTGTCCAATCGGGCGGTCGGTCGGCTCGGGGAGAAGCGTGCCGCTCCTGTTGGCGGGCTTGTCCCCTTCGTCGACGCCGCCCGCTACGACCGCCGCTTCCCCCCGACCCGCGCCGCCGCCGACGCCGCCTGGGGGGCCGCCGGCCAGCTCGACGCCTCGTTGCGGAGCGGCAGCCGGTTGCGGCGTCGGATGCTGGCGCGGGTATCGGTGGCGCCCTTCCGCAGACACTGACAGGTGTCCGGCGGAGGAGGCGACGAAGCGCCAGGAGCGTCGGTCGACAAGCGTTGCTCCGGCTGGGCCGCGAGCATCCCGGACCGTCGGTGGCCCGGGAATGATATGGTGTCCCCCACCTTCTGGGGGCGTAGCTCAGTTGGTAGAGCGCTTGCATGGCATGCAAGAGGTTCGGGAGTTCGATTCTCCTCGCCTCCACCAGCCCTGACCAGGGCGCATCCGGGTCCGGGGGGACCCGGTGGAGGGTCTCAGCGGGGTCCAGATGGAGCAACCACTGGAGCAACCCAGGTCCGTACGGCACGGACTGTCCCGGACGACCCGTACGCATGCGGATGCCTCCGCCGGTCAGAGCAGGCCGGACATGACCTCGACGTGAGCGTCGATCGCCGGGGTCACCTGGTGGCGGTAGTGCTGCTCGAGCATCCGGGTCGAGGTGTGGCCAAGGACTTCGGCGATCACCTCAAGGCGCACGCCGCCGGCGGAAAGCAGCGATGCCGTCGAGTGACGGAGCTCGTTTGGTGTCCAATGACCGAGGCCGGCCTTCTCGCTCAGCCGGGAAAGGCCGTGGCGGAGGTTGGCAGGGTCCAGGGGCGTGTCGACCTCAGTCGTGAACACGAGGCCGGTGTCGACCCACGCTCCCCGGCCCTCACCTTCTCGTCGAGCTGGCGCTACCAGTGCGCCTCCAGGGCGGTAGCGACTGACGGCGGGATCGTCAGCTTGCGGCGGCTCTTCGGTGTCTTCGTCTCCCCCATGCGTAGACCGGACCTCTCCCTCTTCATCGACCCCTGCACGGCGATCCGGGTTGTCTTGAGGTCGACGTCGACCCACCGCAGGCCCGTGAGCTCGCCCGGGCGCAAACCGAGCATCAGGCCGGTGACGAACAGGCCCTCGAGACGGTGCCCGACCGCCGCAGACAGCAGCGCATTCGCCTGATCCTTGGTGAGGGCCCGCCGCTCAGCCGGGCGGACGGTCGCTGGCATCTCCGCCACCCTGGCCACGTTCCGCCCCCTTGCCGCGCCGCTCCGCCACAGTCAGCGCCTGGGCGAAGTAGGCGCGCACTCGGTTGACCGCGCTGCGGCTTCGACCCTGCGCCACCATCGTGGCCAGCAGCGTCTCGACGTCCTCGGGTTGGAGCTCCCGGAGCCGCTTGGTCCCGAGGGCGGGCAGAATCCACGTCTCGACCGCCACCGGGCGTTGTCGACCGTGTTGGGGCTCTTCTGGCCGGCCTCGACCCTCGCTTCGAGCGACGCCAGCCACCAGGTCAGGAACGGGCCCAGCCGATCCCCGCTCGCGATCGGCACGCCCGCCTCGAGCCGGGTCTGGAGCTCCACCAGCTTCGTCTGACACCCCTTTCTCGTCTTGGCGGACACCCGCTTGCGGCGACCATCGGGCAGGGTCACCGCTGCCCGGTAGACCCCAACCGAAGAGTCGAAGTAGATCGACCCCTCGCCGTTCCCCCGCTTGCCCATCAGCTGTCACCTCCCAGCCAAGCCGCCAGCCTTCTCTCAAGGCCCCCCGTCAAGCTCCTCACGAATCTATCCAGGTTGCGATCGACCGGCGAGGCCATCGACACCCGTGGACGAGTTCCCTCGGTGCCGGTGACCGATATGTCGACTCAATCAGCTGGCGCGTCCAACGACGGCATGGCCGTCGCGCACGAGCTTGGCGATACTGCGGTTCTCGGACAGGTTCTCACCGACACCGACCACGAGCTCGCCCCCCACCGCGGCAGCGAGCTTCTCGAGGGTCTCGAGGGTGGGACGTGCCCCGCCTCCCTCCATCCGAGCGATGGCCGACTGCGTGGTGCCCATACGATCCGCGAGCTCAGCCTGAGTGAGACCTGCCTCCGTGCGCAGCCGATGCACCATGGCCCGGAAGGCGCTGATACGGGCCTCGTCTTCGTAAGCGGCGCGGCCCTCCCCGGTAAGCGGGTGCTCCGCCTTGATGTCTTCCCAACTGGTTCGATCAGTCACAACCTCACTCCTCGTCTCTCGCGGTGTGCGCTTCGGCCGCGCACCGGTCCATCGCTCGTTTCGCCCGGTGGATCTCACGTCGTTCCTGGCGCTGGGTCTTAACGAATGCGGTCAGCAAGATGATTCGACGGCCCGGGGCAATCCAGTAGGTCACCCTGGTAGGTCAGCCCGTCAGGTAGAACCGCAGCTCTCGGAGCTTGCCATCCAGCTGACGGGTGGAGGGTTCATCCAGAATGGGTCCCAGATCGCCGAGCCGATCGACGTGGAACCGGACCCGTGCGGCTTCGATCTCATCGAGGGACAGGAACCAGTCACGTACCTCCGGCTCAAGCTCGATTTGGCCCCACATATCGACCATGCTATGTCAGCGAGGGTGCCACCCTCAGGGCACCCCAGCCCGAGCGCCAACGCTTCCCGATCCTTCCGACGCACGAGGTTGGACGTCGGCGCATTGACGGCCGCGAGCTTGCAGGTGCCGTCCATCGGCCAGCACTGGGGTCTGGCCACCTTTCCCCTCCAGCCCGGTGTGGCGCCCAACCGCAACCTTCATGGCGACTCTTTTGCTCCGCCGCGCCACACGCTCGCCTTCGTGCAACCGCCGGGATGTCCGTGGACCCCCTGGTCCCACTTGCCGTGCCTTTCCCCTACCCCAAACGCAAAGGGCAGTCCTGATCGGTGTCCGAAGCGCCTGGCAGCTCGCTCGGCGCCTCTGGCGACGTACGGATACCCAAACCTGAACCGCGAGCCGACCGAGTGGCTGGCCCCTCATGGCCGATGCCGTTGGCCCCATCCGCCATCGGGCGGCTCCATCATCAGGCTACGAACGTGGTCCTCGTCGGCACACCAACTACTGGCGGCGCCCCAAGCCCACCGCCGGCAGCGCGGCAGAAGTTGAGCCGCCATCATCCTGTCGACGCCGAGGTGCTTGACAGAGCGCACCGGCCGTCATCACCGCCACGTCGACGGTGGAGGCGAACCAGAAAGTATCCGGCCCATACCACTGGGCAGAGGTGGTCCCATACCCTGGCGGGCGACATCTCAGGCCCGAAAACACCGCTGAGCCGGGCCCGAGGGGGCATCGCCCATCGGGTCCGTCCTGGCCCTACGCTCGCGGGGTGGTCAAAGCCTCGGTGGTCCACGGCGATCGGACCCCTGGGCAGCCCGGCCGTGACGGCCCAAGACGTCGCCGACTTCAGCACCGTGAGGGCCAGTTGCGTCGACCGTGACGACAGCTCTCCGCCAGTACGGCTCCCCGAGGTTCGCAGCTTGTCGGTCAGATCCGCCGCCCGGGCCGGCGTCAACTGGCGAACCTCGGTGGAAGGTTTCAGAATCGGGCGGGGAGTCGTTGCTCTCCAGGAGGCGTTCACATTCTGTGTTCGACGAGCCGTACTCGTCGACGCCGACGGCTCTCAGCCGTCCGGGCGGGGCACCTCACCCTGACCCAATCAGCCCCCCTTGGCACGCACAGCGTCGAGGGGCCAGCATGGAGCGATGATCTACGAATCGGAGTACTGGAGCGAGACCGGGGAGGGGGCGCACACCCTCGGCGCTCAGATGACCAGGCGCTCCGATGGCGGTTGGACCTTGGAGCAGTTCGTCTTTGCGCCGGGCAAGGTGGCGAGCACACGGGTTCTGCTGGTGTGGTCCAAGGAACCCGGCTGCGCCACCTAACTCGCTCTCGCCGCCGACGGGGCGCTGACGGCGTCAGCGTTCCCGGTGACGATGTTCACCTGCCTCGGCCTTGCCTCGGGTCCGGTCGGCCAGCGACGCCAAGGTAGGCGTAGAGGTTTTCGGCGAACTTCTCACCAGTTCGAGCCATCATCGTCGACATCACCCGCTCGACCGCTCGACGCGAGACGGCGGGCAGCGGCATCTCGACATGCAGGGTCAGGTCGACCGACAGGTGCGTTCCCCCGTCGGGCAGATCCGCCAGGGTATAGGTCCCCTTCGCCCCGGCCCGCTCTGTCTTACCGGGCTGCGGCCGGTGTTCGTAGGCCAGTCGGCGCCCCTCCTCGAACGACATGTACTCGGTGAACGACGGTGCCACTCGGGCTCCGAGCGCCGAGATGTTCTTGAGCTGCCAACACCAAAGATCGCCGTTGGCTGCGATGTGCTCGATCACGGGTGTCAGCTGGGCCAGTCGCTCGGGTGACGTAACCACCGCCCAAATCTTCTCCCGAGGTGCGGGGACGTCGGCCTCGGACACGTTGGTTGATTCGAACCTTGTCACCCGTCGCACGTACCCGATCGCGAGTCATCTCAGCCATGGCAGGGCGACAGCGGGCCCATCACCTCCGCATAGGGGTGGCGGCGTCGAACGGGGGCCTGCGGGGTGAGCTCGCGCCGCGGGCCCTCGATGTCAAGACGGGTCACACCTCGGGGTCAGGCGCGCCCATCACCTGGCGCACCTCGATCTGCTGGCGGAGCGGCACGCCACCCGGGCCGGGTGCGGCCGACGAGAGCGCCGCGATCTCGAGAGCGCGGTCGAGGCCTTCGACGTCGACCAGGCGGTAGCCCGCCAGCAGCTCCTTCGACTCCGGGTAGGGCCCATCGATGATCTTCGGCGGATTGACGCCGTCAGACACCACGAACTTCGCCATGTCCGGGCCGGCAAGGCCCTGCGCGTCCACCAACTCGCCGCTTTCCTCGAAACGGGCCTTTGTGGCTGCACCTCACCCCAACGTCGAAGCTGACGCGTCGCTCTCGACACCGCAGGTTAGGTTCGAGCGGGGACGATCCCCGACTCGACCGTCACCGGTTGCGCATGCGATCGAGGTCCCGGCGGTCCCGCTTGGTTGGCCGACCAGCTCCCGGGTCTCGGTATGACAGCGGTCTGACCAACTCCCGGGGCGGGAGTGGCGGGCTGTGGTCGATGAGGCACTCGGCGGCCAGTGGAGCACCCACTCGCTTGTGGACCACCTGGGTGACCTCGACGATCCGCTCCCGGTCGCCCACGGTGGCCTCCACGCGGTGTCCCACCCGCACCGGCGTCGACGGCTTGGCCGGCTTCCCGTTCACCCGGACATGACCTCCCCGACAAGCGTCGGTGGCCGTCGAGCGGGTCCTGTACAGCCGGACGGACCACAGCCACAGGTCGATGCGCGTCTCTTCGATGGCACCATGGTGGCAGGCTCGGGGCGGTGTCAGTCGGCCAGGTCCACCTCGCCGATCCGCGGAGGTGGCGCGGGATCGTCTTCGCGCTCGACCAGGTAGTCGCGTGCGGACGTCTCGTCGACGCCGATACTGCTCGGGTGCACGGCGCGCAGAACCAACGTGATGATCGCGGTCACCACCAGGTTGAGCACCAGGGCGCTGAGCCCGATGTAGACGCTTTGGTGCAGGACCGGCACCGTGGCCGTGGAGGTGGCGAAATGGTGCACCTTGGCCGTCGATTGGTGGTAGGCGGCGACCGTGCCATAGGCCATGCCCGCCGCCCATCCGGCGATCAGCGCCCAGCGGTGGAACCATCGGGTGAACAAGCCGATGGCCAACGCCGGGAAGGTCTGCAGGATCCACACCCCTCCGAGCAACTGGAGGTTGATGGCATTCTGGGTGTCGAGACCCAGCACGAACGCCAGGGCGCCGAACTTGACGACGAGGGAGACCAACTTGGCCACCTTGGCCTGCTCGTGGGCGTCGGCCCGCCGGCGGAAGTACTCCCGGTAGATGTTGCGGGTGAACAGGTTGGCGGCGGCTATGGACATGATGGCTGCCGGTACCAGGGCGCCGATGGCGATGGCGGCATAGGCCACCCCGGCGAACCAGCTCGGAAACATCTTGTGGAACAGGAGCGGGGCGGCCAGGCGAGAATTGGTCGTCTTGATGCCGGCGGCGATAGCCATGTAGCCCAGCAGGGCAACGAAGGCCAGGGCCAGGGAGTACAGCGGCAGAGCCGCCGTGTTGCGCCTGATCGTCTCCCGTCGGCCGGTGGAGAGCACCCCGGTCACCGAGTGGGGGTACATGAACAGCGCCATGGCCGAACCGAGCGCCAGGGTGGCATAGGACCAGTAGGCCTTGTGCCCGGGCACGAACGAGAACGGTCCTGTCCTGTGCTTGGCCGCGGCCGCGGCATTGACCGTATTGGCGTGGGCGTGCACCGCCGAGAAGATGTGGCCGTAACCACCCAGGCGTATGGGGATGTAGATGACGGCCACGGCGACGACGATGTAGATGAGACCGTCTTTGACGAAGGCGATCATCGCCGGGGCCCGCAACCCCGAGGTGTAGGTGTAGGCGGCCAGGATGACGAAGGCGATGATGAGGGGAAGATCCTTGACGAACGTCGACGATCCATTGCCCACACCCAGCACCTGAAGAACGGATTGGATGCCCACCAGCTGCAGGGCGATGTAGGGCATCAGGGCCAGGATGCCGGTCAGGGCCACGACCAGGCCGAGGCTGCGAGAGCCGAAGCGGCCCCGCACGAAGTCGGCGGGGGTGACGTAGCCATGGCGGTGGGCCACCGACCACAGTCGGGGCATGAGCACGAACACGATGGGCCACACGAGGATGGTGTAGGCCACGGCAAACCAGCCCGATACCGCCCCGGCGGCGTACATGGCGCCGGGCACGGCGATGAACGTGTACGCCGTGTAGAGGTCGCCGCCGAGCAGGAACCAGGTGACCCAGCCACCGAAGTTGCGCCCGCCGAGACCCCACTCGTCGAGATTGTCGAGAGAAGCGCCCCGCCGCCACCGCGCCGCCACGAACCCGAGGACGGTCACCAGCGCGAAGAGCAGGACGAAGACGGTGAGAGCGGTTCCGTCGAGGGGGATCACGACTGGACCTCGCCTCGGTCAGCGGAGATGGCGCGTTGGCTCTGGCGACGAGGCCGGACGACGAACAAGCGGTAGGCCCCGAACTGCAACGCGGCGTTGAGGAGCAGCCACAGCAATGAGTACCAGTAGAAGAAGGGGAACCCGGCCAGGGTCGGTGTGGCCTTGGCGTAGGAAGGCACCCACAGCAGGGCCACCATCGCCGCAGCCAGCATGCAGGCCACAAGCACGTAGGTGCCTGGCGCCTGCTGGAAGCGCAACGGGCCACCGCCCGACGGTTGCTCGGCCATGATGTCCCTCCTGTTCGCGCCTCGGTCCCCCCGAGCTCGCGTCGCGAGCATAGGCATGATGAGCCGCCGCAGCCTGCCTGTGTCAGGGCGTTGGTAGCCGGGTCGCACAGAGCCCCGTCGCCGGGCGAGCCCCAGCGGATAGGCTCGGAACCTGACCGGACGACCCGCGCTCCGGTGGGAGGTTTACCGTTGTGGGCGTAGGAACCAGTCTCTTGCTCATCGCCGTAGGGGCAATCCTCGACTTCGCCGTGACGGTGTCGACCAAGAACTTCAACATCAACAAGATCGGGCTGATCCTGATGATCGTCGGCATCGTCGGTCTGGTGCTCTCTTTGATCTTCTGGCGCTCGTGGGGCGGGGTGGGTACCAGCTACGGACGTGGCCAGCGGGTACCCCGGGACGGCAACGGGACCTACCGTGGCGAGGACCGTCGCTACTGAGCGATCCTGCCACCACCCTCGTGGGCCGCTACCAGTTGGGCGACATTCTCGGTTCGGGCGCCATGGGCGACGTGCGGGCGGCATGGGACCTGCGCCTGCACCGGCCGGTGGCCGTCAAGGTGCTCAGGCCGGAGGTGGCCAGCGCCCCCGGTGTGCGTGCCCGGTTCGAACATGAGGCCCGCATCGCCGCCCGCCTCGTTCATCCTCACGTCGTCACCGTGTTCGACACCGGCGACGAGGGTGCCAACGCCTTCTTGGTGATGGAGCAGTTGTCGGGCCGGACGTTGGCCGACGACGTCGCCGACGGTCCATTGCCGACCGAGACCGTCCGCAGCATCGGCCTCCAGGTCCTGGAGGCCTTGACCGCCGCCCACCAGATCGGGTTGGTGCATCGCGACATCAAGCCGAGCAACCTGTTGGTCGCTGCTCCTCTGACCTGGAAGGTGGGTGATTTCGGGATCGCCAAGAGCGTCGAGGCCACAGATCCAGGCCTGACCTCGACCGGCCTGGTCATCGGCACCCCCGCCTATCTGGCACCCGAACGCCTGGCCGGGGCGGCGGCCGGTCCCTCGGCTGACCTCTACGCCCTCGGCCTGGTCCTGCACGAGGCGGTTACCGGCAGCCGAGCGTGGCGACCCCACCAGATGGCCCTCCCCGTGGTCCCCCCGCTGGAGGATCTGGGTATCACCTGGGCGCCGAGCCTGTCGGCGGTCATCCAGCGAGCGGTCGACCCGGACCAGGCCCGAAGGTTCTCCTCAGCTGCGGAGATGGCCGCTCAGCTCCGCTCTGACGAAGCGGTGCCGGCGGCGACCGTCGCTTTTGCCGGGTCAGGGACCGACGCTGGGCCAGTGTCGACGGCCGTGCTCGACGGCGAAGCCATGGCACCGTCACTCGCCGTTGGCGAAGAGCTCCGAGCATCCCGGCGTCGACGCCGGATCATGCTGGCGGTGGCCGCCACCGCCCTCGCCATACTCGCTGCTGTGCTCATCACTGGGACCTTGACCACCGGAGGGGGTCCGTCGCCGTCGACCCCCTCGACGCTCGCCCCGGCGACCTCGACGGTGCTCCCCCCGACCACTGCGGGGCCGAGCCCGGCGGGGTCGACCCCTGCCGTACCGGCAACCCCCGGAGCGACCACGACCTCCGACGCGCCGGCCCCCACGACGGCGCCGACCACGGTGCCGCCTGCGACCTCCACGAAGCCGGGCCACGGCCACGACCACGGCGGATCATCATCCAAAGGGGATTAGAACCTGACACGTAGCGTCGACGTGCGCCCGACATTCCCACGTCGCTCCGTTGTCAGAACCAGTTCATCGTCATCAGGCATGCTGTCTCGGAGAGCGAAGGGACAGACCATGACGGAGCCAGAGACCGGCAAGGGTGAAGACGGCGGGATCACCCGTCGACGGCTGATCACGGGCAGCCTTGCCGCCGGGGTGGCAGGGGCCACGCTGAGCACCGGCGCCAGCGCCCTCATCGACAGGGCCATGGCTACGACGGTCGGCGCCCATGCATCGCTGCACGACATCGACCACGTCGTGTTCTTGATGCAGGAGAATCGGAGCTTCGACCACTACTTCGGCACCCTGTCGGGTGTCCGGGGATTCTCCGACCCCGCCGTGAAGCGACAGGTCGTGGGAGGCACCAGCTATCCGGTGTTCGACCAGTTCGGCTACCGGCCGGGCACCGGCCCCGATCCCACCGGTTACCTCCAACCATTCCATCTGCTGTCCGATCCACCCCTCACCGATGGTCAGACGACCAACGACATCACCCACAGCTGGGCTCCCCAACACCAAAGCTGGAACGGCGGGGCCATGGACCGCTTCATGACCGCTCACCTGGCGGGTGACGGCGTCAAGAACGGCCCGGTGACGATGGGTTACTTCAACCGTTCCGACCTGGCCTTCTACCACGCCCTGGCCGACGCCTTCACCATCTGCGATGGCTACCACTGCTCGGTGCTCGGACCCACCGACCCCAACCGGGTGATGTCGATCTCGGGGAGCATCGATCCAGCGGGAACCCATGGCGGCCCGGTGGTGGAGACGCTGGTGGCCAACCGGCAGGCCTACTACGGCAAGTTCACCTGGGAGACCATGCCTGAGCGGCTGAGCGCCGCCGGTGTTCCCTGGAAGGTCTACAACGACCCGACGGGACTGCTCGAGCTCAGCCCCTTCCCCTACTTCAAGGCCTACACCGAGTCGTACTCGCTCACCGGCCTGGAGTTGAGCAACCGGGCGCTGGTGCCGAACTATCCGGTGAGCTTCAACCTGGACGTGGCCACCGGGCAACTGCCGGCCGTGTCGTGGATCATCCCGCCCCTCTTCGAGTGTGAGCATCCTGCGGCCCCTCCGCAGTGGGGCGAGTACCTGGTGTCGCAGGTGCTCTCCACCCTGGTCGCCAACCCTGAGGTGTGGGCCAAGACGGTGGTGTTCGTCATCTACGACGAGAACGGTGGGTTCTTCGACCACGTGGCGCCGCCCACCCCGCCTGCGGGAACGGCCGGCGAGGAGATCACGGTCAACCCGCTACCGGCCAGTGTCGGCGGTGTCACCGGCCCCGTCGGACTCGGCTTCCGGGTCCCCTGCCTGGTCCTCTCCCCGTTCAGCCGCGGCGGGTACGTGTGCTCAGACACCTTCGACCACACGTCACTCCTCCGTTTCCTCGAGACACGCTTCGGGGTGGAGGTACCCAACCTCACCCCATGGCGACGGTCGGTGACCGGTGACATGACCGCCGCCCTCGGGCTGACCCGACCGGCGAACACCACGGTGCCGAAGCTCCCGGCGACCAGCCTGGTGGGCGACACCGCCACGGTGGAACAGGCGGTCATCAACGCCCTGGCCGGTACCGCCGATGTGGGTGTCGGCTACCCGCCCCCGACGGCGAACGCCATGCCTTCCCAGGAGAAGACGCCGAAGCGTCCCCACACCCCCACCTGAGGGGGACAGCACCGGGCCAGCCAAACTGCAGGCCGAGGCCTCGGCGAATTCCATAGAATGCCCGGCTCATGGCCCTTTCTCCCGCCGACCTCGGACAGGTGCCGCGGCGCGAGGCCATTGCCCCAAGCGACGTCGACGTCGACCTGGACCGGGCGCCGCAACGCTCGCCGTGGTACATCGAGGGGTTGGTCGTCGTCTGGCTGGCGTGGGCCTACGACGTGATCGCCAACCTGGCCCCCATCCGTCAGGCCACGGCCGTCGCCCACGGCCGCAGCCTCCTCCACCTCGAAACCGTGGTCCACCTCGACCCCGAGGTGGGCCTCGACCACTGGCTGGCCGCCCATCACACACTCGGCCTGTGGGTGTCCACCTATTACAACAACGCCCATTTCATCGTCACCCTGACCATCGTCGGCTGGTTGTGGTGGCGCCACCCGCTCCACTACCGGGCCCTGCGCACCTCCCTGGTGCTGGTCAGCGTCATCGGTTTCATCGTCTTCTGGCTCTACCCGACGGCCCCGCCGCGCATGTTGCCCGGTCGCCACATCACCGACGTGGTCGCCACCACCGGAGCGATCGGCTCCTGGCACAGCGGACAGCTGGCCCACCACGCCAACGAGCTGGCGGCCATGCCGTCACTGCACATGGCCTGGGCCACCTGGTCGGGCCTGGCCGCCTGGCAGGTCCTGCGTCGCCAGTACCGCTGGGCTCCTTTGGTCTGGGCATACCCGGTGGCTACCGCCCTGGCGGTCCTCGCGACCGGGAACCACTACCTCGTCGACGTGGTGGCCGGGGTCGCCACCTTGGTGGTGGCCATGGGCGGTGCCGTCCTCCTCGGTCGCCGGGTCCGACGGATCCCGCGACACGATTACCTGGTCCGGTGGCGGGTCTGAGCGGCCAGTCGACCGGCGCCGGCGGCAATACTCGGGCCCGGAACACTCGGCCCCGGCGACGGAACCAGGTCTGCGGTCAATCGTAGGTGGCCTCCACCCACCATTGGGCATCCTCCCTGACAACCAGATAGGCAGCTCCGGCGGCCACGCTCATCTGGAAGCGGGCCCGGCGGCGGCCGCCCCGGTCCCACCACCGTTCCTCCACCGGCCAAGGACCGGCCCATGCCGCCACCGCCATCCATCCTCCGGTTTCGATGGCCAGCTCCGCCGGTGGGGCACTGAGGACGCCCCGCCCGGTGACGCCGACGGCGTGACCGGCGGCGTCGCGCACCCTGGCCGGCCGGGGGTCGGCGTGGACCACTGCGGGTGAGGGCCCGGGCAGGTGCCCCGGCCACGGAGGGACCTCGTGGGCCGGCCTGCCCATCGTGGTCGGGGACGGCCGGGAGGACCTTCGGGTCGTCGGGGCTGGCGGGTCCGAGGTGAGGGGAGAGCCCGGATGGCGGGGACCGCGGGGCGCCCCCCAGGGGATCAGCTGCACCTGCTCGACGGGGTCACGGCCCCCACCGACCACGGCGGTGACCACCGCCTCGGGGCCGAGGAGGCCCTGGACCCGGGTCAGACTCCTGGCCACCCCGGCCTCCATCGCCGCCTGCCCACCCCACAGACCGAGCTGGCTCCCGTGGTCGGGACGGACCTCATCGGGCGCCAGGCGCAGCAGGATCAGCCCCGCGGTGGTACCTCCCTCCCCCAGCCAGGCGTCCAGCTGCCATCGCACCCGTTCGGCCACCGCGGCGGCGTCGAGGGTCCCGTTGTGGCGCCACAGGCGGACCAGGTGCTCGCCATGGTCGGTCTCGGCTTCGATGGCCACCCTGGTGCAGGCCAGACCCAGGGCGGCCAGCCCATGATGGAGCTGCTCGGCCAGGGACCGGGCTACGAACGCCGCCCGGTCCACCCGGTCGACGGGGGGATCGAGCTCGGCGGTGACAGCCAGATCCGGCGGTGGGGTCCGGGCCGACAGAGGACGCTCGTCAAGGCCCCGGGACAGGCGCTGCGCCTCTGCTCCATCCGGTCCGAAGCGACCGAGCACCGCCTTGGCGGGCAGCTCAGCCAACTGCCCCAGGGTCCGCACCCCGAGACGGACGAGCAGGTCGGCCAGGGCCGGTCGGCCCAGGGTCGCTACCGGTTGGGGAGCCAACCAGGTCGGGCTGTGTCCCGGTGCCACCACCGTGCAGCGGTCCTGACCCCGGCGGGCGGCCAGGGCGGCGACGAAGCGCCCATCGCCCACCCC
>JALZAH010000066.1 GCA_030948425.1 Actinomycetota bacterium | reverse complement strand
TGCCGGGTGTGCGTATAGGTCACGCCGCCGTCGTCGGAGCAGGGAGCGTGGTGACGAGGGATGTCGAACCGTGGAGCATCGTTGCCGGCAACCCGGCGCGACACATCAGGTGGAGGCCGGAGCGCGAGCTGGACTACACCCCGTCGACGTGGTGAGTCCACCGACCGTACCTGGCGCCGAAACGCCGCCGACGGCAGACGTGGCCGTCTCCATCGTGTGCCACGACGACCGAAAGGCCCTCCTCCGCTGTCTCCAGTCCCTGCCGGCAGCCTGCACCGGGCTCTCCTGGAGTGCCACGGTGGTACAGAACCTCTCGCTCCCCGACGAATTGGATCTTGACGGAGAGTTCCCATGGGTCCGGACGGTGAGGAACCCGGTCCCTGCCGGCTTCGGTACCAATCACAACCAGGTCCTGCGGCCGATCGTCGACGAACGTCGAGCCCGTTACGCGCTCGTCCTCAACGACGACACGGAGCTGGCACCTGACTGCGTGACCACGCTCGTCTCCTTCGCCGATGACCACCCGGGGCTCGGGGCCGTGGGGCCGGCGTTGTCGTGGCCGGATGGCACCCTGCAGCCGTCGTACTACTGCTTCCCGACGATCATGAGCTCCATTCGGGCCGCCATCCGCCCGACGACGCTGAGTTGCCATCCGATCACTCGGGGGAAGGGTTGGCTGGGCGGGGCCTGCCTCCTCCTGCGCGGTGAGGCTCTCCACCAGGTTGGCCTCTTCGACGCCGAGTACTTCCTGTTCTACGAAGACGTCGACCTGGCGAGACGACTCTGGCAGGACGGTTGGGGCAGCGCGGTCTGCCCGGCTGCCTCCATCACCCACTTCGCCCATGCCACCGTCGCCCGCGCCGACATGAGCCTGGTGATGGACCAGCAGATGATCCGTAGCCAGTACCTCTACTTCAAGCAGTACCGAGGTCCGCTCGCCGCCTCTCTCCTCGCCACCGCCTCCCGGGCCGCGTTCCTCGGAAGGGCGACGATCGCCCTGCTGCGCTGGATGGTCACCCACGACCATTCACATCGAGACCTGGCGCGCCGGATGATGAGCTTCGTCCGTTACCGCCCGACCACCTTGCTCGCCCACGAGATCATCGCTGCGGGCCGGGCAGCAACTCGCAACTGACCCGACGCTGACCTGATCAGGCCACCGGCGCTACGCCAGCACCGGCAGGGAACGGTCACGCTCAGAGACGCACAACGGGGTCGACGGCCAGTCGATGCTCAAGCTGGGGTCGTCCCAGCGGATACCAGCGGCCGAGTCGGGGACGTAAGGCGCAGAGACCTGGTAGATGACCTCGCAGTGGGGCTCGAGAGTGAGGAAACCATGGGCGAAGCCCTCGGGGATGTAGAGGGCCTGTCGGTTCTCCTCGCTCAGCTCCACTGAGATCCACCGGCGGTGGCCGAGGTCAACGGCGACATCGAAAATCCTTCCCTTGGTGCATCGAACCAGCTTCGCCTCCTCGTGGGGCACGAGTTGGTAGTGCAGCCCCCGAAGCGTCCGAGCGCCCACGTTGTACGACACGCTCACCTGGCTGATGGCCGGGTTGAGGCCGTGGGCCTCGAACTCCTGTCTCGAGAACGTGCGGGCGAAAAATCCACGTTCGTCGGTGAGGAGCTCTGTGGTGACGACGAAGCAACCATCCAGCCCCGTCTCGGTGAGGTTCACCCGTCGACCCGCACCTGGGGAGCGAACGTCACGAACCGCCCGCCCCACTCGTCGATCGCCGCCAGCTGGCGGGAGATCTCGTCGCGGAGGTTCCAGGGCAGGATGACGACATAGTCGGGGCGTGTCTCGAAGATGCGCTCCGGCGGCTCCACCGGCAGGTGCGAGCCGGGCAGGCGCCGGCCCTGTTTCTCCGGGCTGCGGTCGGCGACGTAGGAGATGTCGTCGGTCGAGACGCCGCAGTAGTTCAGCAGGGTGTTGCCCTTGGCGGCGGCCCCGTAGGCCACGACCGACTTGCCGGAAGCCCTGGCGTCGGCAAGGAAGTCGAGCACACCGCAGCGACACGCCTCGACCCGCGAGCCGAAGCCCGCGTACGTGTCGATGCGGCCGAGCCCGGCTTGTGCCTCAAGGTCTCTCACCGAGGCGAGCCGATCGGAGACGGGTCGCCCGGCATCCACGGGAGCGGCCCAGATCCTGAGGCTGCCACCGTGGGTGGGGAGCTGCTCGGCGTCGAACACCGCGAGCTGGTGGTCGGAAAGGGCCCGCTCGGCGGCGCGCAGGGAGAAATAGGAGAAGTGCTCGTGGTAGATGGTGTCGAACTGGGTCTCCTCGATCAGGCAGAGGAGATGGGGGACCTCGATGCTCAGGACTCCGCTCGGCGCCAGGATCGCCGACAGCCCGGCCACGAAATCGTGGAGATCGGGAACATGGGCCAAGACGTTGTTGGCCACCACCAGGTCGGCCCGACCCACCCGTTGGCGGAGTGGAACCGCGGTGCCCAAGCCGAACATGGCGGTTTCGGTGGTCACGCCGCGCGAGCGCGCCACGGCTGCGACGTTGGCCGCGGGCTCGATCCCGAGCACGGGCACACCCATGGCCATGAAGTGCTGGAGCAGGTAGCCGTCGTTGCTGGCCACCTCGACGACCAGGCTCTCGGACGCCAGACCCAGTTGGGCGGCGGCGGCGCGAGCGAACCTCTCGCCGTGTTCCAGCCAGGTGTGCGAGAACGACGAGAAGTAGGCGTAATCGCCGAAGAGCTCCTCAGGCGACACCAGGGCCTCGAGCTGGACGAGCAGGCAGTTGTCACAGACCATGGGCCGCAGCGGGTAGCTGGGCTCGTCGGCCTCGCGTTGACCGGGACGCAGGTAGGCGTTGGCGAGAGGCATGGTGCCGAGGTCGACGAAGGTCCGCGTGACCACCGCGGCACACAAGCGGCACCGAATCTCAGCCGTCACCGGGCCAGGCCTTCGAAAGCCTCGATCTGGTCGAGCGCCAGTCGTCGTAGGTCCTGGTGCCGGGCGGCGGCGCGCCACCAGTCGACGGTCCACGCCAGCGTGGTGTCGAGGTCGAGTCGAGGGCGCCAGCCCAAGGTGGTGGTAGCCAAGTCGATGTCGAGCTGTAGCGCATGGGCTTCCTGCGGCTGCGCCTCCTGCACCGGCTCCCAGCGGCCGGCGCCCCAGAGCGTGAGGACCCGCTCGACGACCTTGGCCACGGTGACGGCGGCACCCGGCTCAGGGCCGAAGTTGACGGCCGAGGGCGCAGACCCGGCATCGGCGACCAACCGGTCGGCCAGGAGCAGGTACCCGGCCAA
>JALZAH010000022.1 GCA_030948425.1 Actinomycetota bacterium | reverse complement strand
GGCGTGGGGGGGCGGGCCATAGTGGAAGGCGTTCCACAGGGCGGGGAATGACTCCCTGATGCGCTCGGCGCCGTAGCCGGCGAGGGCGAACGCCGCTTCCATCACGTCGGGACGGTGGTTTCTCACTGCTCCTGATGACAGTTCCATCCCGTTGCAGACCAGGTCGTACTGGTAGGCCAGGATGTCTCCTGGGTCCAGGGTGTGCAGCGCCTCGATGCCGCCCTGCGGCATGGAGAACGGGTTGTGGGAGAACTCCCACGCACCGCTGTCGGCGTTGCGCTCGTACATGGGGAAGTCGACCACCCAGCAGAAGGTCAGCTGGTGGGGATCGGCCAGGCCGAGCTCACGCCCGAGCGACGTGCGCATCTCGCCCAGAGCGGCGCCGGCGGCCAGTCGGGGGCCGACGGAGGTCAACACTGCGTCACCGACCTCGGCGCCCACCGAGGTGGTGATGGCGGCCATCTCCTCCTCGGTGAGCTTCTTGACCAGCGGACCCTTCGTGCCCGCCGGGTCGAGCTGGATCCAGCTGCCGATGGCCCCCGCCTTGCGGGCGTTGTCAACGAAGGTGTCGAACCACTTGCGGGGTCGCCCGGCGGCGCCCGGAGCCCGCAGGGCGCGGATGACCCGCCCGGCCCCCGGGGCGTCAGTGAACATCGGGAGGTCGGTCCGACCTCCAAGCTCCTTGGTCAGATCGGCGATCTCCAGCTCGAAGCGCAGATCGGGCTTGTCGGTGCCGAAGCGGTCGATGGCGTCGGCGAAGACCAGATGGGGCCACACGGTGTTGGCTGTCTTGGTGCTGAGCTCGGCGACCACGCGTCCCATGAGCGACTCGACCTCGGCGAAGACGTCCTCCTGGGTGGCGAAGGCCATCTCCAGGTCGATCTGGTAGAACTCGCCCGGGCTACGGTCGGCGCGCGACGCCTCGTCACGAAAGCACGGGGCGATCTGGAAGTAGCGCTCGATGCCGCTGACCATGAGCAGCTGCTTGAACTGCTGAGGAGCTTGGGGTAGGGCATAGAACTCGCCGGCGTGGACTCGGCTGGGTACCAGGAAGTCCCGCGCGCCTTCCGGCGACGACGCAGTGAGGATCGGGGTCTGCACCTCCAGGAAGCCGCGCTCGGCCAGGTGGGTCCTGACCAGCTGGGCGAAGCGGGCCCGGGTGGCCAGGCGTTCGACGATCGGTCCACGCCGCAGGTCGAGGTAGCGGTAGCGCAACCGGGCCTCCTCACCGATCTCGGTGTCGCGCTCGACGGGGAAGGGGAGCACGTCGGAGCCGGAGAGGACCTCGACGTCGGTGACACTGACCTCCACCTCGCCGGTGGCCAGGCGAGGGTTGATGGTCTCGGTTGAGCGGGCCACGACCTCGCCGGCCACGGAGACGACGCTCTCCAGGCGGAGACCGGAAAGGACGTCGAACGGGGGTTGACCGGGATGGGAGACGAGCTGCACGACGCCGCCGGGCTCGGTGCCCCCAGCCTCGCGAAGGTCGACGAACACCAGCCCGCCGTGGTCCCGCCGGGCGGCGACCCAACCGGCCAGGCGAACCGAGCGGCCGACGTCGGCGGGGCGTAGGGCTCCGGCCCGGGAGTCGCGGTAACGGTTCACGGCGAGGGGGCGGGTGTCGGACATGCGTCGCCGAGGCTACTCACTGCCAGGTGCCGTCAAGTTCGGGGTCGCGCCACCATCGCCGGCCTGCCGGTTCAGCGTCTGACGGGTCGGTTCCCGGGTGGTGGCCGGCGCAGATCGCTGCGGAGTCGAGCGGGTCGGCTGGTCCAGTCCCCACCGTCCGGTCGGTGGAACGTCAGGTCCCCATCAGGGTGTCCCGAGAGGGTCCAGCCGGATTCATGGAGCAGGGTGTGGTGGGTACCGCAGAGCAGCACCAGGTTGTCGAGGTCGGTGGGCCCGCCGTCAGCCCAGTGGGTGATGTGGTGGGCGTGCACCCAACGCCGGCGGCCACAACCGGGGAACCGGCAGGTCCGATCCCGCCACCGCAGCTGGCGGCCCAGGGGACTTGGGATGGTGCGAGTGGTGCGGCCCAGGCGGTAGGGGTCAGCGCCGGGGTGGTCGGTGACCAGCTCGAAGCGGGCATCGCAGAGGATCCGGCGGACGGTGGAGGTACCGAGAGGAGCGTCGGAGGCGGTGACGAGGGCCGACCCTCGGCCCTCCAGGACCTCGATGGGAGCATGGATGACCACGGTGGCCCGGTCGGCGTCGGCGTCAGCGGCCAGCTCGGTGGAACAGATCTCCACCAGGGCGTCGGCCATCTGACTCCGGTAGTGCTCGGGCAGGGGGTGACCGTGAGGGTCGGGGTCAGGGACCCAGTCGTCGGGTCGGGTACCGGCGACCCGGGCGAGGGCGGCCTCGACGGTGGCCCCGGCGTCGGGCGCCAGTCGGGCGTTGAGGCGGTACTGCCCGGTGCGCTCATCGAAGGAGATGCGCAGCGAGCGGGTCCGGTGCGTCTCGTGGGCCTCTTTGGCGGTGATGGGTCGAGCCCCGGCCAGTGCCGCCTTGAGCTGCGCCACGCTGCGGCCCTCGGCATCGGCGACGACCGCGGGCTCGTCGTCGAGAAGGTCGACGAGCTTGGCCACCATGGCCGCTTGGGTCAGGTCGAAGGCGCCGGCGGCCAACGCCGCGGCCAGCGCCGGCATCCGGTCGAGCTGCTGGGCAAGGCGGGCCATGTCATGGGCGTCGTGGTCGGCCATCCCCGTCGGAGCGGTGATCCAGCCGGCCAGGTTGGCGGCACCGTCAACCTTCCACGACTCCCGGCGGGCCACCTCGCCGACCAGGGCCAGCTGCTCGGCCAGCAGCGTCCGGCGCAACAGCTCCAACTGGGTGAAGCCGTAGGAGAGAGCGTCGTCGGAGCAGTCGGCGAGTGACTCGCCTCCCGTCGCCGTCTCGCTCAGCTCCACAACCGCCATGGACCAAGGTTACGACTGCCCTGTGACAGCGAAGGCGGCGCGACACCGCCCCGGTCAGGTTGACCGGGGCGGTGAAGGCGCTACTCGATATGTCTCCGGTCAGGAGCCGGACAACCCCCGCCGGCTGCGGCGCAGGAGGGCGAAGGCCCCGCCGGCCAAGGCCAGAAGGCCGACACCCAGGCCGGGCTGCCACAGGCCGCCCTGGCCACCGGTGCGGGGCAGGGCACCCGGGGTGCCGCTGCCGGCCGCTGGCTGGGACGCGGCCCCTGCCGGGGTGACGGCTGCCAGGGTCACCTTGGGAGCGAGGAGACGTGTCGAACCGTTCAGCGCTGTGCCGTTGACCCCACCAAGGTTGGTGATGCCGCTCGCCCCCCCGTTGCAACCGTTGGCGGTTGCGGTGGCGTTGGCGATGTCCTGGAGAGTCCCGGTCGGGGAGTCCTTGGGCACGGTCACCGTGATGGTCAGGGCGAGCGGCGGGTTGGCCTTCTGTCCGACGGGAGCGACCGTGTAGCTCAGGTTGGTGAACGTGACCGTCGCATTGGTCGTCGACGTCTGGTTTATCTTGCCTCCCATATTGGCACTCACCACCCGGAAGGTGGGTTTCCCACCGTTGGGGGCATCGGAGATGGTGTCCACCACGTTGATGTTGGCCAGGCTGCAGGCGAGGAGGTCAAGCTTGGCCGGGTCCGGGACCAAGATCGTGTAGACGAAGCTGTTCCCGGCGGTGACCGAAGGCGGATTGGCCGTCTTGACGATGGGGAGCGGGCAGGTGAACGGGGCAGCGGTGTTGGCCACCGCCTGCAGATGCCCGAGCTCAAAGTTGAGCAATGAGGGAAGGGCGGTCCCGGCTCCGCCAAGCGCGATCGAGGCAATGTTGAAGTCCCCCTGGGCGTGAGTGCCTCCGACGGTGGACATGGTCAGCGGTGCACCGATCGTGATCGTCCCAACCCCAGGGATGGGGACGACGAGACCGGTGGGGCCGGTGATGCTTTGCAGTGACGTGGCCGGGATGAGGGGTGCCGTCACGGACGGACCGCCAGGAACCGCGGTGGTGACGAGGTTCACTCCGATGATGGCGTTGTTAAGCAGCTGCACCTTGGCGCCCGTGGGATTCCCGGTGGTTATGGCCTGCAAGGTCACCGGGTTGTTGACGTCCTGGCCGGAGACGGTGATCTCGATGGCAAGCGGGCCGAGCGTGATGGTGACGGGGGCGATGGTCTCGCGGGCCTGGGTGGCCAGGCCAAACGTGCCGTCGCCGTTGGAGTTGACGAAGGTCTCCGAATCGCTGTGGGCCGTTGACGTTCCCGAACCGGCCGTATTGATCACCGGCGCGGTACCCGAGGGGAGTCCCAGTGCCGGGAGTCCCGGGATCATCGGAAGCGGAATCGGCAACGGCAACGCTGCTGTCGTTCCAGTGATGAGTTGCACGTTGGCGGCGTCGCCCAAGCCGAACGAGATGGGCTGGCCGAGCGGGCAGGTGTTGGTGTCAAAGAGGCTGAGAGCACGGCCGTTCAGCAGACCAACACTGCCAAGGCCGGGTACCGCCCCGGGGTTGATCGTCTTGACGACCTCGGGCCTGTTGGGCGGGGCGATGGACTCGGCCTTGCCGGCGAGAAGGAGCTGGTTGGGATCGGCCGGCCCCCCAGGGTTGGTCGCCACACCCACCTCAAGACCGTCACCCATCCCGTAGGCCTTCGTCGTGGCCGCCTGGGACGGCTGGATGATCTGGCCGGTGTCGGTGTCGGTGAGCTTCGGCGTCAGTCCGGCGGTGTTCGTCGACGCAGAGGAGAAGGCCTGCTCCAGGTCGGCCAGTTGCACCGTGCCGGTGTTCAGAGCGCCCGTGTGGAGCTCGTCACCGGTGCCGTAGCCATTGAACACGGCGTTGCTGAACGGTACGGGCGCCGTCCCCGCGGCGTTGGCCGCCATGGGTACCGCCAGGTAGGTGCCAACGAGGCAGGTTGCCCCCGCCAGCGCCACTGCTCCACGCAATCCAGCTTTCATTGGTGCCTCCCAGCCCAGTATGTGAACACTGCCGGCCGGAATCGGCCCCCTAGCGGGAGGGATCATAGCCAGATGGACCTTCACTGCTACGTGTTTCTTGTCATCGAACCACGTTTGGGTGACGACGGATGCACTCTAGGTCACCGACAGGCACCGGAGGGGGGATTCTGAAAATCGGCTGAATGTTGCTCCGTCTCAGTCCAGCAGGGCCAGCAATCTGTCCAGGTCCGTGCGCACCGTGGTCAGCTCGTCGGTCAGCTGAGCCACCTGGGCCTCCAGGGCGGCCACCCGCTCGGCGTTGCCAGCCGACCGGGGCGTCGGCGCTACCGCCGGTACGTCGAGGATCTCGCCGGCCAGCAGGTGGGCCCAGCGTTCGTCCCGGTGAGCCGGCTGACGCTCGAGGCGGACCACGTAGGGCTCGTCGTAACGGTTCTTCAACCGGTGGAGCACACCCTCGACCCCACCCATGTCCTCCAGGTCGCCGTAGCGCTCCGTGCGGCTACGCAGCTCGGTGGCCGTCTGGGGGCCCCGCAGGACCAGGACGGCGAGGACGGCGAGCTCGTCGGCACTGAGAGCCCAGGCCTCGTGGACCACGTGACGGTACTTCTCGGCCCGGTTGCTCGGGCTGTGCACGACCCGGGCCAAGCCGAGCTCGCGCAGGTGAGTGATCACCCCCGCCACCGTCGCTGCGCCATAGGTGACCACCGGATTGCGGTTGGAGGTCTGATTGGTGGCCGAGAGCAGTCCGTTCATGGTCAGCGGATACTGGTCAGGGGTGGTCGCCTCCTTTTCTATGAGCGCCCCCAGCACCCTGAGCTCCTCGGCGGTCAGGACCTCCATGGACTCGACCCTAGCGGCGGCCCCGGTGGCTCCTTTCCCCCGCTGGGCCTGAGGCGCCAGGCGAGGACATTCCCATAAGATGACTGGTCCCCAGGCCGATACCCCGGAGGTGCGTGTGCGACCACAGGAGGACGTTTGATGGCGACCAACGGCGACAGCTTCGGGGCACGGGCCGATCTGGCGGTCGATGAGCGGACGTTCGGCATCTACCGCCTCGACGCCCTGGCCGACCGCCACGTGTCCCGCCTGCCCTACTCGCTCAAGGTGCTCCTCGAGAACCTGCTGCGCCACGAGGGCAATGGGACCGTCTCCGGCGAAGATGTCGAGGCGTTGGCCGGTTGGGACCCTGACGCCAAGCCCGCCACTGAGATCGCCTTCGCCCCCGCCCGCATCCTCATGCAGGACTTCACCGGGGTTCCCGCCGTCGTCGACCTGGCGGCCATGCGCGACGCCATGACCGCGCTGGGGGGCGACGCCTCGCTGGTCAACCCGCTCATCCCCGCCGAGCTGGTCATCGACCACTCGGTCATCGCCGACGTCTACGGCACCCCCGACGCCTACAAGCGCAACGCCGAGCTTGAGTTCGCCCGCAACGAGGAGCGCTACCAGTTCCTGCGTTGGGGCCAGAAGGCGTTCGACACCCTCCGGGTGGTCCCCCCCAACACCGGCATCTGCCATCAGGTGAACCTGGAGTACCTGGCCCGGGTCGTCTTCGAGTCCGACGATGACTCCGGCTCAGGGAGGCTGGCCTACCCCGACACGCTGCTGGGGACCGACTCGCACACCACCATGATCAACGGTCTCGGCGTCCTCGGCTGGGGGGTGGGCGGCATCGAAGCCGAAGCGGCCATGCTCGGCCAGCCCGTGTCCATGCTCATCCCCCGGGTGGTGGGCTTCAAGCTCACCGGCTCCCTGCCCGAGGGGACCACGGCCACCGACATGGTCCTCACGGTCACCGAGTTGCTCCGCAACCACGGGGTGGTCGGCAAGTTCGTGGAGTTCTACGGTGAGGGCGTCGGCGCCGTTCCCCTGGCCAACCGAGCGACCATCGGCAACATGTCGCCCGAGTACGGCTCGACGTGCGCCATCTTTCCCATCGACGACGAGACCATCCGGTACCTGAAGCTGACCGGACGCTCGCCCGAGCGGATCGCCCTGGTCGAGGCCTACGCCAAGGAACAGGGCCTGTGGCATGACCCGAGCGCCGAGCCCGACTACTCCGAGCGCCTGGAGCTCGACCTGTCCACGGTGGTGTCGTCCCTGGCCGGGCCGGCCCGACCCCAGGACCGGGTGCGCCTGGACGCGGCCAAGGAGGGCTTCCGCTCGTCGTTGCCCAAGATCCTCTCCGGGTCCACCGCTGTAGACCCGGCGTCCGCCACCTCCGCCGAGCGGCCGTCCAACCCCACGGCGGTCGCCCTCGACGACGGCACCGGCTTCGACGTGGACCACGGCCATGTGGTCATCGCCGCCATCACCAGCTGCACCAACACGTCCAACCCCGAGGTCATGATCGCCGCCGGGCTGCTGGCCCGCAACGCCGTGGAGAAGGGCCTCAGGTCCAAGCCGTGGGTCAAGACCACCCTGGCGCCGGGCAGCAAGACCGTCGTCGACTACTACGAGAAGGCGGGCCTGACCCCCTCCCTCGACAAGCTTGGCTTCGACCTGGTCGGCTTCGGCTGCACCACCTGCATCGGCAACAGCGGCCCCCTCCTCCCGGCGATCTCGGCGGCCATCGACGCCGGCGACCTGGCCGCGGTGTCGGTCCTGTCCGGGAACCGCAACTTCGAGGGCCGCATCAACCCCGATGTCCTCATGAACTACCTGGCCTCGCCGCCGCTGGTGGTGGCCTACGCCCTGGCCGGCACCATGGACGCCGACATCATGGCCGAGCCCCTCGGCACCGACACCGACGGCAACGACGTCTACCTGGCCGACATCTGGCCGTCCCCCAGCGAGATCTCCGAGGTCATCTCGGCGTCGATCGACGCCAACCAGTTCCGGACATCCTACGCCGGGGTGTTCGACGGCGACGAGCGGTGGCAGAGCATGGAGGTCCCCGAGGGCGACGCCTACGACTGGGACGACCAGTCGACCTATGTCCGCAACCCGCCGTACTTCGAGGACATGCC
>JALZAH010000021.1 GCA_030948425.1 Actinomycetota bacterium | reverse complement strand
GGGGTGGTGGGCACAGACCCGCCACTGCCCTGGGGGTTCCCCCCGAGGAAGTTCGCCAGGTCACCGACCTGGCCGAGGGTGTTGTTGGTGGTCAGGGCGTCGTCGTAGTTCGTGGCCGTCGTCCCGGGGCTGGCCGGCGCCGCCGGTGTGGCCTTGGGCTGGGCGCCCACGAAGATCTGCTTGGCCACCGAGGGGATGTCACCCTTGGCCGTCTTCTGGTTGGCGAAGAGCATGTACGGGCCCGGGGGGACGACGTTGCCCGAAGGGACGGTGACGGTGACGCTGTCAGCGTTGCGGGACGTGACCGGAAGGACGACGCTGCGCTGGTCACCGTCGACTTCGTGGGTCAGCGCCGTGTTGCGAACCAGCGTGACGTTGTCGAGGCTCGCCGCCTGGGGCGTGCGGACCGTCACCGACGAGCCGTTGGCCGCATTGCTGAAGCTCCCGGACGGCAACGACACCGGGGTGGTGCCGCTGAGCGAGGAGATCGTCGGCTGGGGGATCCCCCACTCCAGGTAGGGCGGGTTGTAGATCTGGAACGACGGGTCCCGGAACGCCTTGATGAAGCCACCGGGAAGCGTCGTGTTGTAGGCGTACCCGGTGGAGATGGGCGAGTGACCGCCGACCAGGACCTGGCCCGTGGGCAGCAGCACCGCGGTGTTGTGGTAGGTCCGGGGGTCGCCGGCGGCGGCCAGCGGCGTCCACTGGTTGGTGGCCGGGTCGAACATCTCGGCCTGGGTGACCGGGAAGCTCGTCCCGGGGAGCAGCACGTCGTCGCGGTTGCCGCCGTTGAAGGCGATGGTCTGGCCGGTGGGCAGCGTCACCCCGGTGGAGAACCACCGGGCGTTGTTGAGGGCCCCAGTCGGTGCCGTGGTGAAGTGCTCGTTGCCACCGCTGGTGGTCACCGTGTTCATGATGCTCGACGCGTTGGCCAGGTAGCTCCCCGGAGAGACACCGAGCACACCGCCGGCGGAGAGGAACTGGGCCTTCGTGTAGTTGCCTTTGGCATCAGGCACCAGCGGCATCATCGCCGAGAACGACGAGCCACGGAAGCCGGCGGTGAGGGCGGTGTTGAGGGGATGGCTGGCGTTTGTGGACACTCCGGCGGGCACGCCCAGGTCGGTCCAGCTCTGGGTGGCGGGATTGTAGGAGGCGGTCATGTTCCACAGCGCCTCGTCGTAGGACTGGCCGGAGGGGTTGAAGGTCTGACCGCCAGCGTCGTAGTAGACGTGGCCATCGGGCAGCAGGTGCATGCGGGGGAAGAGGGGAAGCGAGTGATCCGAGCTGGCCGCGTTGGTGTTCCACTTGCCGGTGGCGATGTTGAAGGTCTCGGTCTGCTCCACGTTGGTCCCCGACAGCAGCGCGTTCGCCGGGGTGGTGTAGACGGGCTTGATGAGCTTGGTGACTCCGCTGGCCACGAACACGTTGCCGTTGCCGAGGGTCACCAGGCTCGGGTACCACCGGCCGTAGTTCATCTGGCCCGACTCGTACCACTTCGATGTGCCGGGATCGAAGATGCGGGTGTTCTTCAGACCTTGGAGCTCGGCCACGCCGAATGGCGTGCCCGGCAGCCGGGGCTCGGCGTAGTAGTCGGTGCCTCCGGGCACCATGACCTCACCGTTGGCCAGGAGGTCCTGGTCGGAGCAGAACAACGCCCCCGAGCCAACACCCTGGTCGTTGAGGACCGGGGAGAGTGGGCCGGCGTTGGGGACCAGGTACTGGCTGTTCGGCGCGCCGTTCGCTCCGCCATCCGCCGGACTGGGCTTGGACCACGTCGACGCCGTCGGCTTGGCGGTGTTGAGCGTCAGCAACCGGCTCTGATCGTTGGTCGCCTTGTCGCCGAACTCGGCCACGATGTTGAACGCCACGTTCTCCTCGGCCTCGAGACCGTCCCAGTACAACAGGTTGGTCTGGCCCGGGGTCTTCGAGTTGTTGGCCTTCGGAAGGTTGATGACGCTGACCCCCGCCGGCTTGCACTCGATGTTCTGGCTGGTGCGGTTGGTCGCCGGGCCTTCGGTCGGAGCGTTGGGGTTGCCGGCGTTGTAGGGATGGGACGGATCCGCTCCCTCGGTCTCATTGGGGCAGCTCGTGCCCGGCTGGGCGAAGGGAGCACCGAATGAGCCGCCCTGGGCGGGGTTGGTGACCGTGTTCTGGTCACCCACGGTGACACCGGGGATGGACGGCAGACCGGGCGCACCCGCCAGGTTGGGCAGCGAGCTGAGGCCCGGCAGCTGATTGAGCTGAGGGAACGTGGGCAGCGGCGACGGGGTCGAGGTGTCCGCTAGCGCCGGCCCGGCGGCGGTCATGACGACGACCACCGTCCCTGCGCCCAGTGCCTTCAGTCGACGCTTGTTCGCCGTAACTCGACGCTTCCCCACGTTGCTCTCCCCTTGCTCTCGTGACGGAGTGTCCGTCGTGACTAGAGACACAGTAACCACAAGGGACTAGTTATGTCGACATCCCGTCACGAAGTCCTTGCCCGTTTCAACTGCCCCTGGATGGAGGCGTCTTATATTGGCCGCGATGTCCGCATCGCCGAGAAGGATCACCGGCCGCACCCTCTGGCTCCCTCTGGCCATGGTGGCCGCCATCGTCGGCGTGACGCTGACCGGGTGCGCCCAGGCCGTCCTGGTGGCCAACGCCGTCCGGGCCCGTCACCTCACGGTCCCACTCGACGTGGCTGCCAACGTCAGCGCCGGGGGCGGCTACCAGCAGTACCCGGCGACCTACCGGCATGTCTTGGCCCAGCGCACCGCCGACCGCTTAGCCCTGGCCGCCAACCTCTCCGGCGCCACCATCACTGCGGCCAGCGCAAGGGCTACTACCACAGCCATCTCAGCGACTTCACCTGATACTGCCTGAGCGGTCTGGTCCTCGACACCCAAGTCCACGCCATGGAGGTGCGAGACCAGCTCCTGGCCGGCTCTGACCTGGCCACCACCGCCAAGGCTCAGTCCGTCGATCCCAACACGGCATCCGAGGGCGGGATCCTCGGTTGCAGCAGCCTCAGTGACTTCCCGGCGCTCGCTCCGGCGATCACCAACATGCCCGTAGGCCAGCTCAGCCAGCCCGTCGGCGTCGGCCTGGTGTGGTATGTCGTCAAGGTCACCAAGCTCCAGGTGACGCCTCTCGCCCAAGCCGAACCGACGGTCGTCCAAGACGTCCTGACCCAGTACGGGCCGTTCAACATGTTTCTGGCCAAGGCCCTGGCTACGGCCAAGGTCAGCATCGACGGCGCTACGGTCACTTCGACCGGGCCCTTAGCCCTCCTGCGGTCAGCCCCGGCCGCTGAGTCGGTGCGCCTGCGCCGGGCTGCGACGACCCAACTGGGACCGTCTGCGTGCTTGATGGCGCGCCGGACGTGCAGGAGGCCGGTGTCGAGGTCGACATCGCTGCAGCACACGGTGGTGATGGCACGTTCTTCGGTCCGACCCGAAGCGGTGGCGGGCTGGCCTTCGGGATGACGGCGTCGGGCACCACGGACCACCTCACCGCCCAGAGGATGGAGCGTCGGTTTCCTAATTTGCCAAAGGGCGTCGAGGCTGTGTGACCCAGACGGAAAATGGCAGCTCAGGTGGGGTGCCGCTTGGATCGGCGGATGATCCTGCTAGGTCCAAATCGGCCCCGTTCTAGTCCAGGACCAGTCCAAGATCAGCCGCCAGGGTCTCTGGTCTCCCCTTCGGTGCCGGCGTCTCGGATGGCTCGAAGCTCGGGGAGCGTCTCATGGTCTTTGGGCCGGTTGGCCCGTTCCTTGGCAGCGATGATGTCCTCCAGGGCCGCAGCCCGGATCGTGAACCCGTCACCTCGGAGGAGGGTCGCTCGCTCCGCCAGCTCTTCGTAGGCCACCAGGTGCCCGTCCGCTGCTTCCAGACCGGCGAGCACATCGAAGGGGCCGGCGTCGGTCATCCACGTCGACATGCCGGCCAGGTCAAGCGTCGTGGCGTCGATCTGGACCGGCAGCTTGCGTGCTTCCTCGTCACTCATCCCGCCGACGCGTAGGCGCGCGTGCAGCTCGCGGAGAGCACCGGCGAGCCGGTCCAGGTTGGCCTTCTCCCTCCGAACGACGCAGTCAGCGTCGTCGGTGGGCCGCTCGGCGCCATAACCGATCGCGGCCACTCCTCCGACCAACAGGTACTCGACGCCATGGCGCCCGAGCACCTCGACGATGCGCCCCAGATCGTGCGGAGGGCCGTCAGGCGGAGGCATCGGAGGCGGCGGCCTCCTCAGCGCGCCTGGCGGCGACCTCGGCCAGCCACTCCATCACCGCTCCGCGCGACTCAAGGCGCCGGCCATCCCAAAGGATGGTCACATCATCGTCGGTCGGCGGCGCAGCGTTCCGCACGCGCTCGAACAGCTCCTCCGCTGTCATCACCGGCTCAGCCATGCACAAAGCCTACCGGCGCCTGCCTGTCCCGGTCTTGTATTGACGACGCGCCCGCTGCACGCCCCATCGTGCGGCCCGTGCCGATGCGGCACCTCAGCGCCTCCGTCCTGGTGGCCTCGGGAGGTATCCACGCCGAGTTCTGAGTACGAGTGGTTCATGGGCCTAGTGAACGAAAGGGGACGCAGCGCTCGCAGTCGAGCAGCGTCGAGGTGCCTCCGCAGGACCTTGACGGAGAACCCGTCGAGGGGTATCCGACGTTGAGCGTGGGTCTTGGTCGCCCCGACGACCCAACCGGGACCGTCTGCGTGCTTGATGGCGCGCCGGACGTGCAGGAGGCCGGTGTCGAGGTCGACATCGCTCCAGCACACGGCGAGCAGCTCACCTCTTCGGACCCCGGTCGTGGCGGCGATGGCAATGGCGGTGGCCAGGACGGGCTGACCTCGCTCCTCCGCCCCGGCGATCAGGCGCTGAACCGCATCTGGTGATGGCACGATCTTCGGTCCGACCCGAAGCGGTGGCGGGCTGGCCTTCCTGGTGACGGCGTCGGGCACCACGGACCACCTCACCGCCTGGTTCAGCGCGGCCGACAACACGGCGTGCAGGTGGTGAACGCTCGTTGGGTGGAGGCCCTCGTCCAGCCAGTCCAGATAGGCCCGGTCGAGGTGCTGGGCGGTCAGTCTGGACAGGCGGACGCTGCCGAGCTTGTCGTCGATCCGCCTGATCTTGCCCCGGTAGCCGCGAACCGTCGTCGGAGACCGGCTCGAGGCGATGTGGTCGAGCCAGCGATCGAGCAGCTCCGAGACCGTGGAGCTGTCAGAGCGAACGACCCCCTTGCTCAGGTCCCGCACAAATTCTGCGAGCGCAGAGTCGGCCTGCCTTGGTGCCCCGAAAGGTGCGTGTCGCCTGGCGCGGGTTCCTGGTGACAGGATCGGTGCCGATGAACACGCGCAGCCGCCAGATCCCCGGGGATAAGGTTCATTCTCGTAGCGAGTCAGGGACATAATCCCTGGTAGAGATACCAAGCCCCCGTAGCTCAGAGGATAGAGCGTCGGTTTCCTAAACCGTGCGTCGCAGGTTCGAGTCCTGCCGGGGGCACATGACGGCACGTCACATCTGGCTTCGCCGACGGAAGCCGCTGAGAGATGGTCGACGCGCGCGCCAAGCAGAACGGCACAGTGAGCGACAACGGATGCCGCAGCCGCTGATCAAGCGCCGGATCCCGTCAGGTCGGGGCGCCATGGAACAACCGAACGTCACCGGAGACGGCGACGCCGAGCTGACCCCACGCTTCTGGGCCCTGGTCGCCATGACGGGTATCGCCACCGGCCTGTTCGGTGACCTGATGATGCTCCTCCTGTTCAAGGTCCAGCGAATGGCTTTCGGCTACCACAGCGGGAGCTTCGAAGCCGCAGTCCAGCGAGACTCACCACTGCATCGCATCGCACCCCTCCTCATCGCCGGAGCCTTCGGCGGTATCGCCTGGTACCTCCTCCGCCGCTACACCCGAGGAGAGAAGTCCGAGGTCGACGACGCAATCTGGAACGGCGACGGGCGACTGTCGTTGCGACGCAGCCTGGGGACATCGATCATCTCCGAAATCGTGATCGGCCTGGGCGCCTCCATCGGGAGGGAAGCCGCCCCAAAACTGCTCGGCGGCGCCTCCGCCAGCGTCCTGGCCAGATGGAGTGGTCTCAGCACCCACCAACGGAAACTGCTCGTCGCATGCGGAAGTGGGGCCGGAC
>JALZAH010000362.1 GCA_030948425.1 Actinomycetota bacterium | reverse complement strand
CGACTAACCCGGGCCGAACTTCGACCAGGTAGCGCTCCACCCACACCAGCGCCCGCTCGCCGATGGGAACCATGCGGTCCCGCCGGCCCTTGCCCAGCTCGATGAGGACAGTGCCGCGGTCGGTGTCGAGGTCGTGCAGGCGAAGCCGGCACAGCTCGCTGCGACGCATGCCGGTGGAATAGAGCACCTCCATGATGGCCCGGTCCCGCAGCCCCACGGCGTCGTCGAGGTCGGCCATGGCGAGCACGGCCTCGACCTCGGCCTGGCCCAGGATCACCCGGGGCAGGCGGCGTTCGATGCGGGGCAGGCAGAGTTCGGAGGCCGGGTTGTAGAGGATGCGGTTGGTCCGGGCCAACCAGGCGAACAGGGCCTTGACCGGCACCAGGTAGCTGTTCTGGGTGCGAAACGACAGGGGCTTGCCGTCGGCCTTGCGGTAGTGGAACAGCGATCGCTGGTAGCGCTCCAGGATCGGCTTGGTGACCTCCGCCGGTGCCGACACGCCGCGTTCGCCCAGCCAGGCCACCAGTTGGGCCAGGGACCGGGAGCGGTAGGCGACGGTGTAGGGGCTGAAGCCCTTGGCCCCGATGGCCACCAGGTAGTCGTTCACCGCGGTGGCCATGGCCGTGCCCGATCCCAGGCGTTCGGCCACCAAGCGATGGGAGTGGCCGGGCTGGCCCCGGCGCCCCATCAGTTCCTCCCTCCCACGACTACGTGTGACCCCGACGCGTCGCCCTGATGTGCCTTCCCGGGCCCATGGCCGTTGGATCGGGGCGAAACCCCAGCTCCGGTGCCGTTTCGGGCCGATCTCGAAGCGCCCTCGACCGGCCCTCGTTGGGGGCTCACTGGGCCCTCGACGTCGGCGTTTCGGCCCTCGAACTCGCCCGTCGTAGCCGCAGGTCCGGCTCTGTCGGCCAGGGTGGTGACGTCGACCAGGCCGCCGAGGTGGGGGCGGCCGTCGGCCCCGGCGCCGTCCCACAACAGCTCGTAGACGAAGCTCTGGCCTCGCCCGCCCCGGTGCACGAGCACGTATTCGAGGTCGACGAGGCGACCCAGATGGGTGCGGACCTGGAAGTCCGACCACCCGCAGTGCTCGCGCACGGCCCGGCGGGTGAAGCGCACGTCAGCTCTGGCCGTCTCGGAGGCCGCGGCCATCTTCGCCACCAGCTCGTCGAGATGGCCGAGGAGGCGGCGGGTCTGGGGGGCCAGCTCGTCGAGGGAGCGTCCCAGCACCTCATGGGCCAGGCGGTTGGCCAGGGCGATGTCGTCGATGGTGACCTCGATGTAGGTGAGGGCCCGGCCGTCGTGGGTGACGCGATGGCGGGGCCTCTGGTGCTGGTGCAACAAGGCGATGGCACGGATGAGGGTCAGGTACTTGGTGTGGTCACGTCGCGTCCGTGTTCGCTCGTCGGCGAAGCCGAGTCGCGGGGCGAAGGGATTGACCACGGCCACCGGCGCCAGCAGGCGTTGGGCGTCTTGGTGCACCTTGACGATCCGCCGGCGCTCCGCGTCGGCCAACAGGCCCTCGAGGGTCTGCGCGGCACGCTGGCGGTCGTGGATGGCCCGGGTCTGGTCACGGTCCTCGTCGACAGTCAGCACCACGCAGCGGTTCAACAGCTCCTCGTCAACGTCGACCGCGGTGGTGGTCAAAAAGATGGCCACCGGGCCGGCGACGCGATAGGTGTGGGTGACCAGGCGTCCGGTGGCCGTGTCCTTGCCGGTGGAGGCGATGGACAGCTCGGCCTCGGACTGCAGGAGCTTGAGGGCGTAGGAGGCCCGCTCGGCCCCCTCCTCCTCGACCACGGCGAGCACCTTGTGGGCCAGGTCGGCCTCGCCCATGTAGAACAGGCTCTGGCCGGTCATGGCGCTGAACTGCACCCGTTCCTCGTCGGGCACGAAGCCCAGCACCGCATCCATCAGCGAGGACTTGCCCGCCGCAGTGCTCGACTGCACGATCACGGCCAGGGGACGGTCCAGCTTGCGAGACACGGCCGCCAGATAGCCGACGAGCACATTGGTGGCCTCGCCCACGATGCCGGCCCGGGCCACGTCGGCGGCGATGCGCTCCACGAGATGCGGGTCACGCAGCAGTTCCATGGCCGCGGCCTCCTCGGCCGCGCTCAGCACCACCGCGGGATCGGCGGGCGCCTGGGCGGTGGCGACCGCGTCTTCGGCCGCGGACTCCGCCGCCAACAGCACCCGGGCGAGGTCGGCTTTCACGACCTCCTCGCCCAGGCCCAGCTCGGCCGCCGCCGCTTTGACGAAACCGGCCCGAGCCCGGGCCGAGTACAGGTCCAGGGTGTCGACGTGGAACACCGGCCCGTCGCGGTCATCGGCGCGGCTGACCATCACGTTGAGGCGCAGCAGGTCGAAGCTCGACACCTTTCCCAGCCCCCGCACCCGCCACC
>JALZAH010000635.1 GCA_030948425.1 Actinomycetota bacterium | reverse complement strand
GAGCTCGGGTACGACCCGCTCGGCGCCCGACGCCTGGGCCAGCTCGTTCCCGACGTCGGCCAGCGCGATGTGTTCGTCTGCGGCCCGGGTGGCATGGCCGTCAACACCATCGACGCGCTTCGCCATCTGGGGGTCCAGCACCGCCAGATCCACACCGAGGAGTTCGTGCTGCGTTGACCAGCCACCGAGCGCAGCGATCCAGGCGGGCCGCCGGGCTGGCCGGCCTGCTCGGCGCCGTCGGGTTGCTGGTCACCGCCAAGCAACTCGCCGGCCCCCCAGGCGCCCACCATCTGGCGCTGACCACGTCAGCGACCTCACCGGCGACACCCTCTTCTTCGACACCGTCTTCTTCGACACCGTCTTCTTCGCTGAGCTCATCCCCACCGCCGGGTGCGTCGCCGGTACCCGGGCCGGTCGCTCCGGCGACCACGGCGACCACGGCCGGCGGGATCCGCCAGATCACCGGCAGCGCCGAGGACAACCCCTACGGCACCATCCAGGTCCGGGTAACGCTGAGCGGAGGCCGGGTCACCGATGTGAGCACCCTGCAGTCGCCCAGCGACCGGGGCCGCTCGGTGGACATCGCCCAACAGGCCCTGCCCCTCCTGCGCCAAGAGGTCCTCAAGGCCCAGAGCGCCCAGATCGACGTGGTGTCGGGTGCATCGTATGACTCGCAGGGCTACGCCCAGTCGGTGCAGTCCGCCTTGGACAAGGCCCGGGCGTGAGGGCGGCGAGCGGCCATTGCCACGTCGAGGAGGTGTGGGGCACCAAGGTCACCATCGACATGCGCGATTGGGACCTCCCCGGCGGCCACCACGCCGCGGTGGTTGCCGCCGTGCAATGGATGCACTGGGTGGACCGGACCTTCAGCCTCTACCGGTCCGACTCCGTACTGAGCCGGTTGGCCAGGAGGGAGATCGGTCTCGCCGAGTGCCCGGCGGCGGTCGGTGACGTTCTGGCTCTGGCCCGACAGTGCCGGGAGCTGACCGGCGGTGCGTTCGATCCTCGCTGGCCTGGCGATGGGACGATCGATCCCACCGGGTTGGTGAAGGGTTGGGCGGCCCAGGCGGCCAGCGCCATCCTGGCCGCTCACGGTTCGCGCCACCACAGTGTCAATGCCGCCGGCGACGTGTGGGTACAAGGTCAGGCCCGTCCCAATCAGGACTGGGGGGTCGGCGTGGCTCACCCCCTCCGCCCCGGTTACCTCGTCGCCGTGATCGCTGGGCGCCACAGGGCGGTGGCCACCTCCGGGGTGGCGGAACGAGGCGACCATGTCATCGACCCTCGCACCGGGTGCCCGGCCACCGCCGTGGCTTCGGTGACTGTCGTCGGCCCGGATCTGGCCCACGCCGACGCTTTCGCCACTGCCGGTGTGGCCCTCGGCGAAGACGCCACCGGGCTCCTCGAATGCCTGGACGGGGACGGTTGGCCGTCGCTGGTGGTCTTCGCCGACGGGCGGTTGTGGTCCTCGGCCCATTTCGAGGGACAGGTGGTGGCCGCCGGGCTGGTACCCGACGCCGCCCCGCTCTGAGTCGCTCCCGGGCCGCGTCGGGACGATCGCAACATCGACGACCTCAGCTCAGAGGTCGGGCGGCGTCGACTCCAGGGTTCGCACGATGGCCGCCGCCAGCTCGGTGGCCGATGCCCGGTCGAGCTCGACGGCGACCCTGGCGGCCGGTCCGGCGCCAGGGTCGAGGAAGTCGATGTTCAAGGTGTGCGCGGCCGGGGCATGGACCGGGTGGTCGTAATACACCGACGCGTTGTGCAGCCGGAACCACCCCTTGGCTCCCTTGCCGCTGCCGCTGACCTCGATGCTCTCAGTTCGGTAGGTGCACACGGCTCAGACGCTCAGGTTCCGTTCGAAGAAGTCCCAGATGCGGGCCCATCCGTCCATCGCTGCCTCGGGTCGGTAGCTGGGGCGGTCGACGGAGAAGAAGGCGTGGCCGGCGCCGTCGTAGCGGTGGAACTCGTAGCTCTTGGCGTGCTCGATGAGGGCCGCCTCGAGCTCGTCGACATGCTCGGGGGAGGGGTACTTGTCGTCTTGGCCGAACAAACCGAGCAGGGGACAGCTCAGGTCGGCTGTGCGGTCCACGATCGGTGCCACCTGCAGGGGGAATCCCTCCGGCGGTGTCCCGGTGACGAACGCCCCGTAGCAATCGACGGCGGCGTCGAGAGGTAGCGAGCAGGCGGCCAGGAACGACTGACGGCCACCGGAGCAGTAGCCGATCACCGCCACCTTGCCGTTGGCGGTGGTCAGCGAGCGCAGATAGGCAACCACCCCGGCGACATCGCCGACGAGGCGTTCGTCGGCGACGCCGCCCGCAGCCCGCACGGTGGCGGCAGCGTCGTCAGGGTCGGCGCCGGGTGCCTCACGCCAGTACAGGTTGGGGCAGACGGCGGCATAGCCGTGCGCTGCGAAGGTGCGGACGATCTGCTTGGTGGCCGCGTCGTAGCCGGGCAGATGGTGAATGACCACGACCGATCCGTGTGGCCCTTCGCCGAGAGGTCGGGCCAGGTAGGCCTCGATCTCATCACCGCCATGTCCTCGCACACGGACCGATTCGGCCAGCATGGCGTCGTAGGTGCTCATCGTTGTCACTCCTCCTCCCGCTCCCGCGGCCTCTCACACCAGAGGCCAGGGGTAGGGGTGGTCGTTGGTCGGTTGGGGGAAGCGGGGGCGCGCCAGCACCCGGGCCAGCCGGCGGACCAGTGCGTCGAGCTCGTCGTCGTGGAGCAGAGCGGTGAGCTCAGAGCTCGGGCCGGCGTCGGCGAGTCTGCTCAAGTCGGCCAGCAGATCATCGGCGATGGTGTCATCGGCGAAGTCCCAGATGACGGTGCGCAGCTTTGGCGCGGTGTGAAAGCACAGCCCGTGATCGATGCCCCAGATGTTGTTGTCGGCGCCGAGGAGGCAGTGGCCACCCTTGCGGTCGGCATTGTTGGCCACCAGATCGAACGCCGCCATGCGGGCCAGGGCCCCTTTGTGGCGGTCGTCTTCGAGGAGGGTGAAATAGTGCTCCTCGAATCGGGCGTCGACGAAGCGCTGCAACGACCCGATGCCGAGCGGTCCTTCGCGGCGAAGCACGGTGTCAGGCACCAGGCCCCAGCCCAGTTGGCGGTCCAGCTCGAAGGCGGCCACCTCCCGGCGGTACAGGCCGTCGGGAAAGTCCCACAGGGGCCGCTCGGTCCGTCCCGGCTTGTAGATGGCCGGGATGACGTGGCCTTCCTCGCCGACGGTGACGAGAAACGTCCCGTTCGAGCTCCAGGGCATACGACCCTGGATCTCGATCCGCCCTTCGCTCAGGACGGTCAGGACGTCCGGGGCCGGTGCCCGTTCGTCCTGGGACATGCGTGACCTGTGGGATCCATGGGGTTGCCGCACAGCGGACAGGGCGGTCGTCCACCCTGGAGGAGGATGACGCTGCGCTGCGTCAGGGCGCCGGCCTGGCCCCGGCTGATGGAGAGCCGGCCGATGGCCCCATCCTCGTCGGGTTCAGCCACGGCCTCCTCGAAGAGCAGCACGATCCGGTCGGCATCGGTGTCATAGGACAACTGGACGCCGCCGACGACCCAGTCGGCATCCACCGGCTCCACCAGGTCGAGGTCGTTGCTCGATGGGATGTCGTCGGGGGTGGCCAGGTCGGCCAGCATCTCGGCGAGGAGCTGGCCGAAGACGCCGACCTGCTGCTTCTCCAGCTTCATCGACACGATCCGGGCGTCCTGTTCGATCTGGAGGTAGAAGATCCGCTGCCCCGGGGGGCCGACGGTGCCGAGAGCCACCCGGTTGGGCGACCCCATCTCAAACGAGGTGCTCATGACGGTCGGAGCTCGTTCAATGAACCCGTCGAGTTGACGGCGAGCACGGTGGGACCGGTGGGGGCGTAGCTGATGGCGGTCACCGAGCAGGGGGAGACCACGATGCGCTGAAACAGGTCGAGGTGGGTGCCCAGTGCATCGGCGACCACCGCCTTGATGGGGTCGGCATGGGACACGGCGATGACGGTCCCTCCGCGATGGCGGGACACGAGGGTGGCTACGGTGTCGACGATGCGCGCCTGCATGGCCGTGAACGATTCACCTCCGGGAAAGCGGAACCCGCTCGGGTAGCGCTGCACCGTCGCCCACTCGGGCTTGCGGGCCAGGTCCTTCAGCTCGGCGCCGGTCCACTCCCCGAAGTCACACTCCACCAGCCCCCGGTTCACGCTCACTCGCTGGCCCAGAGCCTTGG
>JALZAH010000619.1 GCA_030948425.1 Actinomycetota bacterium | reverse complement strand
CCGCCTGCTCCTTGGTCTTCTCGCCGGTGAGGACGGCTTCGAGGAGTTCCCGGAGCTTGTAGCCGGCAAACGTGCGGCCGATGACGTCGAACACTGGGTCCCCGAGCGCCTTGCCCATCGCTTCCATCTTTTTGAGGACGGTCTTGAGGACGTAGCCCTCCCTGGTGTTCCCCGCGACCAAGTTGAATACGTGGACGTGCTCGGTCTGGCCGATCCGGTGAATGCGGCCCATGCGCTGTTCCAGGCGGTTTGGGTTCCACGGAATGTCGTAGTTGACCATCAGGTGGCAGAACTGGAGGTTGATGCCTTCCCCAGCCGCCTCGGTTGCCACCATGATCTGCGCTCGTTCCCGGAAGTACCGTTCCTGGGCGATGCGCTCCTGAAGCTTCAGACCACCGTGGATGACCGCCACCTCGAAATCCTCTTCAAGGTTTTCGACTAAGTAGTTGAGGGTGTCTTTGTGCTCGGTGAACACCAGCAGTTGTTTAGAACGGTCCTCGCGCAGTCCCTGCTCGCGAACCACGTCGAGGAGTTCGGTGAGCTTGCGCTCGGAGCGTTTGACTTCAAGATCCTGGGCTTTGACCAGTAGCGGGCCGAGGGCCTCACGTTCGGCTTCGAGTTCGGTGATCGTCTCTGGCAGCCAGTCGTCGAGCGCCTCCTCCTCGAGCGCCCACCGGTCGGCCTCGTCGAGATCCTCGGAGTCGTCGTCAGCGACAACCGACGCCTGAAACGCTTTGCGGCTGCGCAAATACGCCTCCGGGTCCTCCAGGGCGACCTCGATACGAGCCACTCGGCGTTCGAGGGTCTTGGCGATGGCCCGGACAGAAGAGGCGAGCCGTCGCTGCATCGTGGTAAGCGCGAACCCGGCGGCCGATCCCGGCTTATCGCCTTTGATCTCGCGGAGCTGGCGAGACACGAAGTCGGTGACGGCGTTGTACAGCTCCAGTTCCTCGCCTTCCAGTTCATAGTCGAGGGTGTGGGGGTGACGAGGCAAGAACAGGTCCTTGCCGGCCATGTCCTTCATCTTCTCTTTGGGGACCTTGCGGTAGGACCGTTTGGGGACCTCGAGACGCCGGGGACACCGGTCTCCCCAGGCGTCAAGGTCCAGCAGGCGAAGCAGCGCCCAGAGGCTGGCGTCGCGGCCTGAGTGTGGGGTGGCAGTAAGCAGGATGAGACGGTGCGCCTTGCGGCTGACTACCTCTGCCGCCTTATACCGCTCGCTACGGTCCTTGATATGTCCCCTGCCGTCGGTAGAGATGGTGTAGCCGTGGGCCTCATCGAGAACCGCAAGGTCCCATTCCCGGTCGGCGGCGTCGAACGCTTCGCGGACCCGCTGGGTCTTGAGAAAGTCCCGGCTGACGATTAGATGGTCGTACTGATCCCATGGGTTGAGCGTCGGCGTGGCGTCAAATGTGGCGGAGTCAAGCTGGACGAAGTCGATGTCGAAGCGCTCAGCGAGCTCCCGCGCCCATTGCGGGCGAAGGTTGGCAGGGGTGATCACGAGGAGACGGTCGCCTGCCCGTCGAAGGATCAGCTCCTTCATGTACAGCCCAGTCATGATGGTCTTGCCAGCGCCAGGGTCGTCCGCCAGCAAAAACCGGACCCGCGGTTCTCGCAGGAAGCAGTCGTAGACGGCCTCAATCTGATGAGGGAGCGGCTGAATGTTGGAGACAGCCAGGGCTGCCATTTCGTGCGCGAACGACACCTGTATTCGCCGGGCCTCAATGCCGAGACGGAACATGGCCGGGTCAGCATCGAACAGAAGCCGCTCCCTGACCTCAACGAAACGGATTCCGCCGAGTTCTTCCTCGGCCAGGGTGACGTCGTGGAGACCGTCTGGGCCTCTGTAGACGAGGTCGTAGTAGGGGCCTGGTGTGACGCTCACCAACTGCACGTGATCTGCTCCCCCGGGCAGAACCACGCGAACGCCCGGGACAAGGCGGGCAGGGTCATACGTCATAGCCAGGGCCTGCAACCACGAGCCTTGGGTGGTCCCCACCTGCCCGTCGCCGATCGCCCCATGTGCAGTGCACGTCGCATCCTGGGTGCAAGCTACTTGAGCACTGGTGCCCGCTCCTGCCGAAATGGTGCGCGTCCTCGCCGGGTCGCGGCCGGCTCCAGCGCCCGATCCTGCTTCCACCAACAGGCGGACGCATGAGCGAGACGCCCGACGATGGCCCTTCCCGACTCCTGCTTGTGCTAACCCGCAGATAGCAGCGTTAGCGGTACCCCAACTGGCCGATCTGACGCCACCACTTAGGAGACCCCTATACCGCGTCGTCCTCACATGTGGACATGTGGACATGAGGACATGAGGACATGTGGCTCGGTCGATACATCCTGCAGTCCTCGGACTCGGCCGTCCGGCAAAATGTCGGCTCGGTTTGCTGGGCGCCGGTCCTTCCCCCCCCTCAGCAGTAGTGTCGAGGCTTGTGAGCACCGTGCCGACGCCAGCCGAGCTGGACCTCCGGGTCCGCCGCCTCGAGAACGACACGGGTTCCATCTACGAGATACTCGAGCAGATGCAGACGACCAACGAGGCTCGCTTCGACGGGATCGACGGTCGGCTCGATGCTCAAGGCGCGCAGCTAAGTGAGATCCTGGAGCTTCTCAGACGCTCCGGGTCCCAATAGCCCCCCCGGATCAACCGAGGAACTTGCCGTTATCGGCCTGATGGGCAAGCGTCGACCGTTTGACCCGCCGTCCCTGCCACCAGTAGTGCCAGGTGGCCACCACGGCGCCAGCGGCGAGCACGATCAGTCCGGTCGGTGTGGTGATGGACTCGAGGTGCTTCAACGTCCACCGGTCGTGGCTGGCCAGGAGCGACAGGCCGAGGAAGACGACGATGATGAGGACCACGGTGCCGGCGACGTCGAGCAGGGCGGCGGCCCATGGTGGGACCAGCGGAGCCGGTGACGGGATGCCGGCGGCCCGCTGCATCTTGGCGGCGCCGCGCTCCTCGAGGTAACCGATGGGCTTGCTGGAGGCGTAGGCGAGGAACCCGAGGATCAGCAACAGGACGGCCGCCTGATTGACGATCGGCCCGCTGCCGGCGGAGCGCACGGCGGCGGCGGGGATGGCCAGGGCCAAGCCGACGAAGATGGTGGCCACCCCGGCGTCGCCGATCGTGTCGGAGCGCCGACGATCCTTCGGTTGGCGCCGGGCCCGCCGTACGGCGAAGGCCGCGGCGGTCGCGACGAGGGCCTCGCCGACGACCAGGGTCGCCACGGTGCCGACCGTCATACCGGGGCCGGCTCCCTTGG
>JALZAH010000608.1 GCA_030948425.1 Actinomycetota bacterium | reverse complement strand
CACACGGAGCTGGCGGTACGACGCCTCGACGCCCACGGCCACGTCACCGTTGCCCACAACAGTGACGCTCTGAGGGATCAGATGGTGCTCGATTGGTGGGCGCACCGCGAGGCCGGTCGAGACGTCGTGATGGGCACCGTACGGCGCAGCGACGCCCGCGACCTCAACGCTCGGGCCCACGCCGTGCTCGAGGCCGAGGGTCGCGTCGGACCGCTCGCGGCCATCGTCGACGACCAACGGTTCTGCGTCGGCGACCGGGTGTTGGCCCTCAAGAATCGCTATGACCTCGGCATCCTCAACGGCGACATGGGGACCGTGCTCGGCACGGGTGGAGGTGCCGTGCAGGTCCGCACGGGTGACCGCACCCTGGATCTTCCTCTCGACTACGTCACTGACCATCTCCAGCACGGCTACGCCCGCACGGTCCACAAAACCCAGGGTCTCACCTGCGATACCGCGTTGCTCCTTGGGGACGACAGCCTCTATGCCGAGCTGGGCTACACCGGCCTGACCCGAGGCCGCCAGGAGAACCACCTCTACACCGTCGTCACCACGACGGACTTCGACGATGCCACCGACCCGCTCGCCCACGTCGTGCGAGCGCTGGACACGACCAGGGCCAAGACGGCCGCCATCGAGGTTTTGGAGGGGGCTGAGATCGCATGAGCACCCCGACGAACTCCGAACGGCGGCTTGGCGACACGGTGATTCTGGCCATCATGGGTGTCATCGGCGCCGGAGCCGTCGGCCACTGGCTCGTGGCGAACCTGGCCACGCTGATCGCCCACCGACGCCGGCTGCATGTGAGTGTCGGAGAGGCGGTCGTTGCGTTACGGCAACTGCCCGACCACTGGGGCGATCCCCGCCGAGCGTGGCCGGAGCCGGCGGCCTCACAGCTGCCGGGGCCGGTCGTGTACTGGATCAGCATCGGCATCGTCGCCGGCGCTCTGATCGGCCTGGTGGTCACTGCCTTCATGTTCAGGTCACGCCGGCACGAGCCGGCCGACAAGCGGCGGCGTGTCGGTGTGGCCACCCAGCCCCGACTGGCCCGCACGCGAGACTTGCGTCCCCTGCTGACCCGCCAGCCGGAGCCGGGCCGGTTCGTGCTGGCCCGGTGGCGAAGGCGGTACCTGTCGACCGAGGCCGACGTGTACCGGCGCCGACGGGGCGTCCGGGGGGCGGTCATCGTTTTCGGGCCCAGCCAGTCGGGAAAGACGACGAGCCTCATCATGGGCGTCGAGTCCTGGGACGCCCGGCCATCGTGTCGTCCGTCAAGACGGACCTCATGCGGGCGACCCTGGCCGCCCGACAGGAAATGGGTGAGGTGAAGGTGTTCGACCCGGTCGGCATCAGCGGCATCACTACGGCGACGTGGACACCCTTGGCAGCATCCAGCGACCTGAGGGGGGCGTTGGCGGCCGCTCAGATCCTGGCGAGAGCATCCGGCGACGGGCCGGTCAACGACAAGTTCTGGCGTGGCCAAGCCGAGCAGCTCATCGCCTGCATGTTGTGGACAGCGGCCAATACCGAAGACCACTCGATGGCCAACGTCGTCAAGTGGGTCATGGAGCTCGACCGTCCGGGGGACGATAGCGGGGGCACCGTCGCACCGCTCGTACGTTTGCTGACCGATCACACCGACCCCACGGTGGCCACGGCGGCCCGTAAGGTGCAGGGCTGGCTCCACGGTCACTGGACAACCGACCCGAGGACCTTGGCCAGCATCTACATCACGGCCCGCGACGCACTGTGGCCCTGGGCCGATCCCGACATCGAGGCCAGCGCCGAGGGCTGCGACATCACCCTCGACTGGCTGCTCGGGGCCAAGAACACGCTGTACCTGTGTGCTCCTCTGGGCGACGAGACGCGCATTGGCATCGTGTTCGCCGTCCTGATCGGCGACCTCATCATCCAGGCGTTCAACCGCTACAACCGCACGGGAGAGCCGATCGACCCGAGGCTGCTCGTCCTGGCTGACGAGGCTGCGAACACGTACTGGCCGAAGCTGCCGCAGTGGGCATCTACGGTCACCGGCCCTGGCATCCAGCTGGTCGACGTGTGGCAGTCGAAGGCCCAGCTGGAGCAGCTGTTCGGGAAGGATGCCGACACCGTGTTGACCAACCACCGGACGCAGATGATCTTCCCGAGCGGCCTCAGTGACTCGGCCACGACCGAATACCTCGGCGGCCTGCTCGGCACCGAACATGTCCGCAGTGACCTCGATGAGCCGATGGGGACGGGTGACGGTGACAGTCCGCCACGGAGCCCAGGGTCAGCGGTTCCCTTCCTCCCCCCCAACGTCCTGCGCCAGATGGGGGTGGGCGACGCGATCGTGGTCCACGGTGACCTGCCACCGGCATGGGTGCGAGCCCGCCGGTACCGGCGACGACCCAAGCGAGGCCGTTGAGCGGCAAGGCCGGCGATGGCACAGCGGCCCGGGTGAGGGTGTGCGCCACGCCGTCACCGGAGCCTCAAGGGTCGCTGCGAGCCTCCGCTCCGCTCCGGTTCTCGCTCGGGCTGGGCCCGCCCCTTGACCCTCCGCCGCCGGCGAGAGGGTTTGCGTCCAGGCGAGGACGCCATAGCGTCCTCGATGAGCCGAGGGAACCTCCGAGGCGCGAGGGCCACGTCAGTCTTCCAAATAGCGTGAATCGAGGGCGTTGCGTTGCTCTATGCTGCTATTGATCAATAGGGCTTCGCGACAACTCCGGAGATCCGAGATGGGGCAACGCTACTCAGAGCAGGATCTTCGGGAGATCATCGATGCCGCACAG
>JALZAH010000604.1 GCA_030948425.1 Actinomycetota bacterium | reverse complement strand
GGCCATGGCCCACCGACAGGTGCCCCCACTGAGACGTATCCGCCGCCCACCGGCTACGGTCCGGTTCCTGATCAGCGACACCCCGCTTCAGGTACCGAAGCGGGCCAGCCGGGAAGCCAGGTCGGTGAGCCCCGGCCCGGCGAGCCGGGATGGCCTCCGCCGCCCGGACCCTGGCAGGGATCGACTGCCGACACCGGCCAGGGACCGGGTGATCGGCGATCGACGAGCTGGGCGCCCCGGCCCAACGGCACCGAATGACGGCGCCCCGGGTATGAGGCGGCGCAGCCCATGACGGCGGGCAGCGAGTGATGGCCGAGATCGAGATCGGTCGTGGCAAGTCCGGCCGCCGGGCCTACGGCCTCGACGACATCGCCATCGTGCCCAGTCGTCGAACCCGCGATCCCGAGGATGTCGACATCTCCTGGGAGATCGACGCCTACCGGTTCGGACTGCCGCTCATGGGCTCGGCCATGGACGGCGTGGTCAGCCCGTCCACGGCCATCGAGCTGGGTCGCCTCGGCGGCGTCGGCGTGCTCAACCTCGAGGGGGTGTGGACCCGTTACGAGGACCCCGACACCCTCCTCGACGAGATCGCTCATCTCGACGTCGACAAGGCCACGGCCCGGATGCAGCAGATCTATGCCGAACCCATCAAAGCGGAGCTGATCACCAGGCGCATCACCGAGATCAAAGATGCCGGGGTGGTGGCCTGTGCCTCGCTCACCCCACAGCGAACGGCCCGCTACGCCGACGCCCTGGTGGCCGCTGAGCTCGACCTGTTCGTCATCCAGGGAACTGTCGTCTCTGCGGAGCACGTGTCGAAGGGGAGCGAGCCGCTGAACCTGAAGCGGTTCATTCGCGAGTTCGACATTCCCGTCATCGTCGGGGGATGTGCCTCGTATCAGGCGGCGCTGCACCTCATGCGGACCGGTGCCTGCGGCATCCTCGTCGGCGTAGGCCCCGGCGAGGCGTGCACCACCCGGGGCGTTCTCGGCTTGGGCGTGCCCCAGGCGACGGCCCTTGCCGATGCCCGCGCCGCCAGGGCCCAGCATCTCGACGAGACCGGCGTCTACGTCCAGGTCATCGCCGACGGCGGCATGGCCACCGGCGGGGACATTGCCAAGGCCATCGTCTGTGGGGCCGACGCGGTCATGATCGGGTCTCCACTGGCTGCCGCCCGGGAGGCTCCCGGCCGGGGCTACCACTGGGGGATGGCGACGTTTCATCCCACCCTTCCCCGCGGGGCCCGGGTGGAGACGACGACTTGCGGCACCCTGGCCGAGATCCTGGTGGGTCCGGCGCATGACAACGACGGACGGCTCAACCTCTTCGGCGCCCTGCGGACCTCGATGGCCACGTGCGGCTATGAGACGGTCAAGGAGTTCCAGAAGGCCGAGGTGATGGTCGCCCCGTCTTTGCAGGCGGAGGGGAAGACCCTGCAGCGATCGCAGGGCGTGGGCATGGGCCATTGAGCGGCGGGTCTACCTCCCACGAGGTCAGTCCCCTCGACGTCAGGGAGTTCGACACCGTCCTGGTCGTCGACTTCGGTGCCCAGTACGCCCACCTCATCGCTCGCCGCGTTCGCGAGGCGCGCGTCTACAGCGAGATCGTGCCCCACACCATCACGGCCGAGGAGATAGCCGGACGCAACCCGGTCGGAATCATCCTTTCCGGCGGCCCCAAATCGGTACACGTGGAAGGCGCCCCTCGACTCGCTGAGGGCATCTACGCGGCCGGCGTCCCTATCCTGGGGATCTGTTACGGCGCCCAGCTGGTTGCCCAGCAGCTCGGGGGGGTGGTCGATCGCAGCGGACGGGGCGAGTACGGCCGCACGGTGATGTCGTTGAGCACCGAGGGGCCCGCTCCGTCTGTGCTGTTCGCCGATGTCCCGCCCACGTTGGACGTGTGGATGAGCCATTTCGACGGGATCGTCGCCGGCCCCGCCGGCTTCCGGTCCACGGCATCGACGGCGGACGTACCCGTAGCTGCCTTGGAGGACACGACGAGAGGCATCTACGGGGTGCAGTTCCACCCCGAGGTCGGCCACACCAGGGGTGGTCAGCAGATGTTGGAACGATTCCTCTACGACGTCTGTGGGGCCAGACCCACCTGGACGATGAGCTCGGTCATCGAAGCCTCCGTGGAGGCCGTGCGCTCCCAGGTGGGCACCGGCCGGGTCATCTGCGGTCTGTCGGGCGGCGTCGATTCGGCGGTGGCTGCTGCTTTGGTCCACAAGGCCATCGGTGACCAGCTGACCTGTGTGTTCGTGGACACCGGCCTGCTGCGGGCCGGGGAGGCCGAACAGGTGGAGGACACCTTCCTCAAACAGTTCAACGTCGACCTGGTTCGGGTCAAGGCGGCCGACCGCTTCATCGCCAACCTCGACGACGTCATCGATCCCGAACGCAAGCGGAAGGTCATCGGGGAGACATTCATCCGGGTTTTCGAGGAGGCCGCCGCCGACCTCGACGATGCTCGCTACCTGGTGCAGGGCACGCTCTACCCCGACATCATCGAGTCCGGCACCAAGGACGCAGCCAGGATCAAGTCCCATCACAACGTGGGCGGCCTGCCCGAGGACATGAACTTCGAGCTGGTCGAACCGCTACGGGCTTTGTTCAAAGACGAGGTCCGGACCGTCGGCGAGGAGCTCGGTCTTCCCGAGGAGATCGTCTGGCGCCAGCCCTTCCCCGGACCCGGCCTGGCCGTCCGCATCATCGGAACCGTCACCCCCGAACGGATCGAGATCCTCCAGGCCGCGGACGCCATCGTGACCGAGGAGGTCCGGCGCGCCGGGCTCTACCGGGAGCTGTGGCAGAGTTTTGCCGTGCTGCCCGCCGTCCGCACGGTGGGAGTCATGGGTGACGAACGAACCTACGCCTATCCGATCGTCATCCGCGCCGTGACCAGCGACGATGCCATGACGGCGGACTGGGCCCGGCTGCCCTACGAGGTGCTCGAACGGCTCTCGGCCAGGATCATCAACGAGGTTGCCGGGGTCAACCGGGTGGCCTACGACGTGACCTCCAAGCCGCCGGGGACCATCGAATGGGAGTGACCACCGCCTAGAGGTCTCCTCCAGGGCATCAGCTCGCCGGTCGCCGGTCGCGCCGCCGGTCGCCGGTCGCCGGCGCCGCCCGCAGGCATGGCCCTGTCGCCACCGCCCGGTACCCTCGGAGTGGTCATGCCGCCGCCGTCCAACCCATCCGCCACCGTCGATTCGGGCTCCACCGGGTTTCGTGGGCCGTTCGGCGACGATCTCCTTGCCGGACTGAACCCCATCCAGGCCGAGGCGGTCACCCACCCCGGGGGACCGTTGCTGATCGTCGCTGGCGCCGGGTCGGGCAAGACCAGTGTGCTGACCCATCGCATCAGCTGGCTCATGGCCGCCCACAACGTGTCGCCGTTCGAGATCCTGGCCATCACCTTCACCAACAAGGCTGCCGACGAGATGCGCAACCGCGTCGAGGCGTTGGTGGGCCCCGTCGCCCGACGGATGTGGGTTTCCACCTTCCACTCGGCGTGTTCCCGCATCCTTCGACGCGACGCCAGCCGGTTGGGATACAAGTCGTCGTTCAGCATCTACGACCAGGCCGACGCTGTCCGCCTGACGGGCTACGTCGTGCGGGATCTCGGCCTTGACGCCAAGAAGTTCCCGGCCCGGCAGGTGCATGGCATCATCTCCGCGGCGAAGAACGAACTGATCGACTTCGAAACCTATTCGGCCCAGGCGCGGACGATGTTCGAACGCAAGATCGCCGAGGTGTACCGGGAGTACCAGCAACGTCTGCTGGCTGCGTCGGCCATGGATTTCGACGACATGCTGGTCGTCACCGTCAACCTGCTCCAGGCCTTCCCCGACCTGCTCAGTTGGTACCAGCACCGCTTCGCCCACATCCTCGTCGACGAGTACCAGGACACCAACCGGGTCCAAAATGAGCTGATCCTGCTGCTCGGCGCTGCCCACCACAATGTCACCGTGGTCGGCGACAGCGACCAGTCGATCTACCGATTCCGGGGAGCCGATATCCGCAACATCCTCCAGTTCGAGGACGCATTTCCCGATGCCACCGTTGTCGTCCTCGAGCAGAACTACCGCTCCAGCCAGACTGTGCTCAACGCAGCCAACGGGGTCATCGCCAACAACTTGCAGCGCAAACCCAAGGCCTTGTGGACCGAGGCCGGCGACGGTGAGCTGATCGTCCGCTACCACGCCGAGGACGAGCACGACGAAGGTTCGTGGTTGGCCGGCGAAGCGGAACGCCTGCATCGGACACGCCGGAGTGCGGACGGCGACAGGCGAACCTATGCGTGGGGCGACATCGCCGTGTTCTACCGAACGAACGCCCAGAGCCGCGCCGTCGAGGAGGAACTGGTCCGACGGGGAATCCCCTACAAGGTCGTCGGGGGCACCCGTTTCTACGATCGTCGGGAGATCAAGGATCTGCTGGCCTACCTGCGGGCCGTGGCCAACCCGGCGGACGAGGTTTCGTTGCGTCGGATCGCCAACGTCCCCAAGCGGGGCGTGGGCGACACCTCCGTGACGCGCATCGAGCGGTGGGCCCGCGAACACCATGCCGGCTTCGACGAGGCCCTGGCCCACGCCGGTGATGCCGGCGTCTCCGGCCGGGCGCTGGCGGGCGTCGCCGATCTCCTCGCTCTTCTGCGTGATCTGCGGACGCTGGCCGAGGACTCAGGCGGCGGCCCTGTCAGCGATGCCTCCGATGGCGCTGATGTCGCCGCCGCCCATGCTGGCGGTGAGGGGATGGACGAGACGGCGACGCGGTCTGGCCCGGCAACTCTGGTGGAGATGATCCTGGAGCGGACTGACTACCTGGGCGAGGGCGGCGCCGAGAAGACGGTCGAGGCCGCCGGACGGATCGACAACATGGAGGAGCTGCTCGGCGCGGCACGCGACAGCGAGGATCTGGCCACCTTCTTGGAACAGGTCAGCCTGGTGTCCGACACCGACGAGCTGGACGGTGACGCCTCCAAGGTCGTCCTGATGACCCTGCACACCGCCAAGGGACTGGAGTTCCCGGCGGTGTTCCTCATCGGCATGGAGGACGGAGTGTTCCCTCATCTGCGCTCCCTAGGCGAGCCCGACGAGCTCGAGGAGGAGCGCCGGCTGGCTTATGTCGGCATCACCCGGGCCCGCGAACGTCTCTATCTGTTGCACGCCTGGTGCCGGAGCCTGTGGGGCCAGACCCAGTACAACCCGCCCAGTCGCTTTCTCCGTGAGATTCCCGACGAGCTGATCCGGACCGTCGAGGGCGGCCACCAGGCGGTGCGGGCCGCGGCCACGAGCGGCAGTCCGTGGTCCGGCCGCATCGGTCGAGATGAGATCGTCGAGTCGGCGCTGCGTCGGGGTCGACGGGCCACCGCGTCGAGCAGCGGAGCGGAGGATCTGGGCTTGCGGACCGGAGAGACCGTCGTCCACGCCAAGTGGGGCGAGGGCATCGTCACCGAGCTGCGCGGCATCGGTTCGAGTGCCCAAGCCACCGTGCGCTTCCCCGGGGTCGGCGACAAGCAGCTGATCCTGTCCATGGCGCCCATCAAACGACCCTGAGGCCGCACATCACGGCGGCCCCGCGGGGGGTGTGGCGCTGGCCGCCCGGTCGGCGAGTACAGCCACCACCACCATCACGGCGCCGACGAAGAGGTAGTTGGCGCCCTCCCAGCCGTAGTAGGCGAAGTGCCGGCCCTCCAGCTCACCGATGCCGATGAAGGCGTGGGGCACGGCCACACAGGCGGCCAGCCAGACCAGCCAGCTGACCATGCCCGTGCCCCGCCGCCAGAGCATGACCACCACCACCACAGCGGTGGCGACCGCCCCAACGGCGATGTTGAGGGTCGGCTCGGCCTGGCTGGCCCGCCCGAAGAGGTGCGCCGGTGGATAAGGGTTGACGCCGATCGCCGCCACAAGATTGGCGGCGACGCCGAGGGACACCCCGACGCCGGCGACCACGGCGCCCTGGAGCCGATTGCGACGCCACACGAACAGCCCGATGAGGATGGGAAGGGGCAGGTAGATGATGCGGGCGGTGGCCAGCACGCCGGCGAACGCCCCCACCACGACGGCGAGCACCAGACCGGTGCGCCACCTTGTTGTCCCCGCCGCCAGGAGGCTTCCCGACCATCCCACGGGGTGGATCGGGGTGAGCCACCGGTCGGCGGCGGCGACGACCAGGAGCAGGGCCAGACAGAACGCCACGGTGTCCTGACCCTCGGTCATCTCCTTGTAGAGGTGGGGGGAGCTGAACAGCAGTGCCATGCCGACGTTGACCTCCAGCCCCGCTCGGTACACCCGGCGAAAGGTCACGGCTACCAGGGCCATCCAGAACGGGATCATGAGCCCGTACACGTGAAGCAGCGCGAACGGGGCATTCAGCGCCACCCACGCCGGACCGGGGCTCGGCGGCCCGGCGATAGGCCCACCGGGGAGCACCAGGTCATACATGGAGTGACCGTGGAACAATGCCAGCGCCGTCTGAATCATGGCGTCGGCCTGGGAGGCGCCCCCGCCGGCCCGGTGCAGCGCCTCCTCGTGGAGGCGGAGGACGACCCCCAGGGCGCTGATCGCCCCCAACAGGGCGACCGTCACAGAGCCGGAACTGGCGACCCGGCGCCACCGCGGCCCGCGGGGGGTCAACGTCAGCACGGCGTAGACGGCGACCGCGGTGGTGGCCAACAGGAGCAGCGACAGCAGGGCCGGGTGGTACCTCCCGGCGTGGCGGTAGATCTCGGCGACCGTAGGGACCTGGAGGACAGCGACGATGGCGGCGGTGCAGGCCAGCCCCCTGCCCCGGCTGATCGTGGCCCAGGGGGCCGATGGTTCCGGGCGGCACGGCAGTCCCCGGCAGATCCGTGGCCGGGAGGGGATCGTCACCGGCTCACCGTCTCATCCGTCGAGGGTCAGGGCGGACGCCGGGTTCAGGGCGTGCAGCTGGCCGGCGGCACTTGTCCGGGCGGGGTGCCCGGCAGGACGTAGGAGCTCGACGATGTGCCTGGGGCGGGAGGAGCGATGGTCGTGGTCGGAGCCGCCGTGGTTGTGGTCGCCCCTGGCTTGACCAGGCCCGCATAGCTGCTGGCCGTGATCAACTCCAGGTTGTAACTCGTAGAGGTGAGTGCCGGATCGGCGCTCAGGGTCGCTCCTCCCGCCAGCTTGCTGGCCAGAAGTTGGGCGGAGGCGAGCGAGTCGGGTGCATAGTGGATCTGGTTACCGGCCTGTCCGTAGGCGCGTGCCGATGCGTTGGTGGAGGCCTTGTAGCCAGCAGCGGTCAACGCCGCGGTGGCCTGCCCGGCCTGACCCGGGACCCCGCTCCCGTTGACCACTTCGACGCTGACCGACGACGGGCTGGGGGCGTTGGTCGGGGCCTTGGCCCCCGGGGCGGTTGTCGCGGTCGTTGAGGTGGACGCAGCCGCCGGGGTCCCGACCTGGTTGAAGGCGGCGATATCGGTCTGGGCCTGGGGTTGGGTGAGGCCGAGCACCTCGGAGCCGTTGATCATCTCGGGAGTTGTGGGCAGGGTCACGGTGGGAATCGCCGTCGAGTTGATGCCCCGGAAGATCCGGGCCAGGGAGAGGACGAGGTTGGCTGAGAACCCGCTGTCGAGGGTCAGGTTCTTGGTGACACCGCTGACGATGTCGTTCAGGGCCAAGGGGTTGGTGAATTGACCTTGGGTCTTGTCGACCATGCGCTTGATGAACGCCTGCTGGCGCTGGATGCGGGCCAGGTCGCTCGCCGCCTCAGGGCGGAACTCGCCGTTTTGGTAGTACTCGTAATGGCGGGAGCGGACAAAGGCCAGTGCCTGGCCGCCGCCCAGGCTGACACAACCCCCCTTGGCGGTGTACAAGCCGGCAAAAGGATCCCTGGCCGCAGTGGGAAACCAGAAGCGCACACCGCCGATGGCGTCGGTCACCTGCCTGAACGAGTCGAAGTTGACCTCGACGTAATGGTTGATGGGGATGCCGAGATCGTTCTGGATGGTCTGCACCAGCAGATTGGGGCCGGAGTCGAACGCCGAGTTGATTCGGGTGCGGCCCATGCCCTGGACCGGCACGTACAGGTCACGGGGGATGGACATCAAGGTGATCTGGCGGGACTCAGGGACGATGCGGGCGAGGATGATGGTGTCCGAGCGCTGGCCGGCGGAGGTCGAGGTGGCCCCGAAGACCTTGCCGTCGGCGAGCGAACGGGTATCGCTGCCCACGACGAGCATGGTGAAGGGCTTGCCGGCGGGCGTTTTGACCAGGGCAGCGATGCTGTCCGTCTTGACCCGGCCGAGTTGGACGTTGATGTAGCCGTAGGCGCTGGCCACGCCGATGATGGCGGCGGCGACGATGATGTTCACGCTGACGAGGATCCGGCGGGGCCAGCGGCGGCGCCGGCCAGGGCGGAACCGGACGGGAGAAAGGGGCGACTTCGCGCTCAGGCGGTCGGCTGACGGGTCGCCCACCGCCCCGCCCAAGGCGTCAGGCGGTTGTTCGTCAGTCGGTCGTCGTGGTCGGCTGGGATCGCTCACGGTCACTCTCGGCACTCGGCGAACAGGGCTGTACAGGCGCCCCCGCCCGGGGCGACGGTTGTCGCCAGCCGCCAGGAACCTCCAGGCGCAACGAGCACCATGGCCGGCGGGACACCGACGACGCACCGCATCCGATGACGCTAGCGGCGCGGAACCGCCCGATGGTGGCATCCCGCAACGGGCCGGCGAGAACCCCGAGCACCGGCGGTGACCCCGGGCGGCCGCTCACCCACCGGATGGGCCTGACAGGAGCATCCTGCGTAATATGGCGAAGCGATGCGACGTCGGTACCGAGTGGTGGTGGCCAAGCCTGGTCTCGACGGTCACGACCGCGGCGCCCGCGTCATTGCCCGGGCTCTCAGGGAGGCGGGCTTCGAGGTCATCTATACGGGCCTGCACCAGACGCCGACCCAGGTCGTGGAGGCCGTGCTCCAAGAGGACGCCGACGCCGTTGGCCTGTCAATCCTCTCCGGCGCCCACATGACCTTGTTTCCCAAGGTGATCGAGCGACTCCAGGCCGGTGACGCCGGCGATGTTCTGGTCTTCGGTGGCGGCATCATCCCCGACGCCGACGTCGCCGAACTGGGGGCCCTCGGTGTCGCTCGCATCTTCACCCCGGGCGCTCCACTGGTCACGATCACCGACTGGCTCGAGGAGGCGCTCGATGCCCGAGAGAGCGCCGGGGCCAGCTGAGCTTGACCGTCCTGGCCCGCCTCACCGGCTGTGGCCACCCCCTTCCCCAACGAGGAGCGATCGTGGATCTGTTCGAGTATCAGGGCAAGCAGTACTTTGCCCGCTTCGGTATACCCGTGTCACCGGGGGGCACCGCTGACACCGTTGACGAGGCGGTCGCCGCCGCCGAGGCTGCCGGATACCCGGTGGTGGTCAAGGCCCAGGTCCAAGTGGGTGGTCGGGGCAACGCCGGAGGCGTCAAGGTGGCCACCAACGTCGAAGAGATCCGGAACCACGCCGGCAACATCTTGGGCCTCGACATCAAAGGCCATGTGGTGCGACGCCTATGGATCGAGCACGCATCCGACATCGCCAAGGAGTACTACGCCAGCTTCACCCTCGACCGGGCCGCCAAGCAGTACCTGGGGATGGTCTCGGCCAGGGGTGGCGTCGACATCGAGACGGTCGCCGAGCAGGACCCTGGGGCCCTCGCCCGCCTCTACATCGATCCGGCCATCGGCTTCACCGAGGCCCAGGCCCGGGCACTCGTCGTCGACGCCGGCCTCGACCCCGAGGCCCATGACGGGGCGATCGGCATCTTGTTGAACCTGTACCGCTGCTACGTCGAAGGCGACGCCGACCTGGTGGAGATCAACCCCCTCATCCTCACCCCCGACGGGCGGGTGCACGCCCTTGACGCCAAGGTGACGCTCGACGACAACGCCTCGTACCGCCACCCCGAGTGGGAGGACTTCCGTGACATCGACGAGTTCGACGAGCGCGAGCGGCTGGCCCGTTCCAAGGGCCTGCAATACGTCGGACTCGACGGTTTCGTCGGGATCATTGCCAACGGGGCGGGACTGGCCATGAGCACCTGCGACGTGGTCAACCAGGTCGGCGGGAGCCCCGCCAACTTCTTGGACATCGGCGGCGGGGCCAACGCCGATGTCATGGCCAATGCCCTCGACGTGATCAACTCCGACCCCAAAGTCCGGGCCATCTTCATCAACGTCTTTGGTGGCATCACTCGCGGCGAGGAGGTGGCCAAGGGGATCAAGGCGGCCCTCCAGCGGGTTGACATCAACGCACCCATGGTCATCCGCCTCGACGGGACGAACGCCGAAGAGGGTCGGGACATTCTCAGAACAGTCGAGTCCGACAGGGTCATCTCGGCGCCAACCATGCTGGAGGCGGCCCGCAAGGTCGTTGAGCTCGCCGGTCCTGGCGTGACGGGAGGTCACTCGTGAGCATCTTTGTCGACGAGAACACCAAGGTCGTGGTCCAGGGGCTGACCGGCGGCCAGGGCCGCTTCCACGGTTTGCGAAACAAGGCCTACGGCACCCAGGTCGTTGCCGGGGTCACCCCGGGTAAAGGCGGCCAGGACGTCGAGGGCGTGCTCATCTTCGACACGGTGGCCGAAGCCCGGGAGGCGACCGGCGCCAACGCCAGCTTTGTCTCCGTTCCCCCCAGGGCCGCGTCGGCGGCCATCCTCGAGGCGGCCGCTGCGGGCATCGCCTTCGTGGTCTGCATCACCGAGGGCATCCCCGCCCACGACGAGGCCCGAGTGTTCAACACCCTCGTCGAGCAGTATCCCTCGACTCGCCTCCTCGGCCCCAACTGCCCCGGGATCATCAGCCCGGGCAAGACCAACATCGGCATCACCGCCGGTGAGATCGCCCTGCCCGGAGGCCCGGTTGGCATCGTCAGCCGCTCCGGGACCCTCACCTACCAGGCCCTCTACGAGCTGAAGCAGATGAACATCGGGGTCACCACCTGTGTCGGCATCGGCGGTGACCCGGTACCGGGCACCAACTTCATCGACTGTCTGGCCGCCTTCGAAGCCGACCCCGACACCCAGGCCGTCATCATGATGGGTGAGATCGGCGGCGTCGAAGAAGAGAAGGCCGCCGACTTCATCGCCTCGTCGCTGACCAAGCCGGTCGTCGCCTACATCGCCGGAGTCACCGCTCCGCCGGGCAAGAAGATGGGCCACGCCGGGGCCATCGTCTCGGGGAACAAAGGCACCGCCCGGGCCAAGATGGACGCCCTGTCCGCAGCCGGTGCCCATGTGGTCCTCAACCCGACCGAAGCCGGCGAGAAGATGGCGGAGATCGTCAGGGACTCTGAGCGTTCCAGGAGACGCAAGTGACCCGGGCCGAGGCCCGGGTCACTTGACAAGGTGTGAGGTAAGATGGTGGGCCGCTGAGCGCGCCCGATCCTTAGGTCGTCGACCGTCGGCGGCTGAAGCGGACCACGAGGACCCCGCCGCCGATCAGGGCGAACGCCACGATGACCATGCCGATCACGTCGGTGCCGGTGAAGGCCAGGTTGCCGGTGCTGGCGTTGGGGCCGACGGCGGCATCGGTGTGCACGCCGGCGGTGGTCACCGCCGGCTGGGTAGAGAAGCAGTTGGGATTCGTCGTGGCCGTTGTGCCGTTTCCGGTCAGGCACGGGTCCTGGGGGGCAATCTTCGTGGGTGCGGTCTTCGTGTAGTCCGGGCTGTTGTCTGCGCCGGCCGGTGACGTCACCAGACTGAGCGCCACGGCGCTCAGGCCCATCGTCAACAGCAAGCCTGCAGCCAAGCGCTTGAACATCGGGACCTCTTTCGTAAAGCTTCGAAGGTGCAATGCGTGTTGCAACGGGCTCCGCAGCTCGCTGAGCAGCTCGCTGGGCAGATCGTTGGGCAGCTCACAGGCCACCACTCTGTGCGTCATTGTAGACGTCAGAAGGCGCCACCGCAAAGAGTGTTTGTTGGTCGGCGAGCGTGACTACTCATAGTGGTCAGAAGCTCACCGTGTGGGCGTCGGCGTCGGTGAAGCTTCTTTGTCCCTTGACCCGCCATGTGGTGGCCGGGATTCGGGCCGACGGTCGGACGCTGAGGCGCCCGTGGTGGCCGGCGAGCAGAAAGGTCCACGTCACGGTGGTGGACTGACCGGGGTTCAGCGTCACCGGGACAGCGATCACGTCGCTGGCGTAGTCCGAGCCCGACGCCACCACTCCCGGGCGGTCCACCCGTGCGGCTCCGGATGCCTTCGGGAAGTCGAGGGCGACGATGCCCACGTAGGTCCCCGGTTGTCGACTCGGATCGCTTCCGGCGGCGGCGTAGGAGGAGAGGCCCGACGGGGTCTGATTGGCGATGGTGACGGCGACCCTCACCCGGGTGTCGGCCCCGGCAGGAACGGTGTCAAGTCGGGCAGTGACGTGCTGGTAGGGGTCAAGCTTGTTCGCCCCCCGGTTGTTCGATCCCAGGAGCAGACCATCTCGAGGGACCTCACCGCTGACGCTCGCCGCCGTCCAGTCTGCTTCGATGGTCGGGTCGGCCGCCCAGGCCAGGAAGTGTCGACCGCCGGCGGCACGGGCCACGCTGGTGGCCAGCGGCGCGAAGGGCACTCCGGGTTGCTGGACAGCGCCGAGGACAGCGCCGGCCAGCTCCCCCAGCGCCTCGTGACGGGGGTCGTTGGCGGCGGCGTCCGAGCTGAGCCCCACGTACTGCTCCTTGAGCAGGGTCTGCTCGACGTTGTCGGCGTCGACGGTGCGCCCCCCTCCCGTCACCGGACCGGTGGCCGCCAGGATGGCCTTGAGGCCGTCGATGTCGACAGCCAGCACCCCGTCGACCCTCTGGCCCATCTGGGTCTGCCACATCTGGGCGGCGAGACCGGCGTTGGCGGGGAACTGCGGGGACAGGGCCAGGTTGCGCCACTCCTGGTTGGGTTGCAGTGACCCCCACAACCGCTGCAGGTCACCGCTGAGGGGAACAGTGGGCTCGGGGTTGTAGAGCCCGCCGGTGGGCATGAACGAGCCGAAGGTGAGCGTCCCCTGGTTGGCCGTCATGGTGCCCGCCTCGAGGAACATGCCCGAACCGTCGCGCATCTCGGCGTTGTTGCCGGCCAGGATCAGATAGGTGCGCGGTCCGGTCAACAGGTCGGAGAGGGCGGCGGTCGCTGCGCCGCCACGATCCAGCGCTGTCCGCAGCCTGGTCAGCTCCTGGGCAAACGTCGCCCGCTTGGTGGCCAGTGGGCGCAGCAGTGCGTCAGGCGGTCCGAGGTCGATGTGGCTGGTCCGGCGGGAGAGGTCGGTGATGGTGCCGGACAGCTGGCGGATCAGGCCGGCCCGCTGCGCCGGGGTGCCGTGCGGGGCGTCGAGCAGAACGTGGGCCTCGGTCACGGTCCGACTTCCGGCCTGGCCGACCGTGTCGGCGGCGGCGGCGAGAGCACGCGCCGAACGCAGTTGGCGACCCACGTAGGGAACGACCTCGAGCGGTGCGATCCACGGCGCGCCCAGGCTCCGCCGGGCGCTGGCGAAGTGGTCCACTGCGGTGCGCAGGTCGCCGCTGGCCCGGTCATCGGCCAGATCCTGTGGGCTGACCTCGTCGCGCACCCGGGTGATGGCGGCTACCCCCGATCGAAGCTGTGAGGTGGCGCGCAGCAAGCTCAGAGCGCACAGCGTCACCCAGACGGCGACGACGACCACGACCACCACGACGATCCAGCGGTACCGGATCGTGGCCCACCTCCCTCGGAACCAGAAGCCGGCCACGGCGGCACTGTAGGCGCCCACTGCAAGCGAGATCTCGCGACCGCGGGGTGCAGCTTCGTCGCCCGCAGTGCCTGTTGCTGCCCTCTCTACCGGTGCCGACGGGGGGCGAACGCCCGAGCTCGAGAACCACCGTCGGCTAGCATCAGCGCAGTGAGCGAGCCGAACGCGAGCACGTCCCGGGACGGGGGCGCCCGTCTCGGTGTGCTTGCCTCGGGTAGCGGGACGGTGCTCGGCGCCATCCTCGACGCCGGCCTGCCGGTCGTGGTGGTGGCCGCCGACCGGCCGTGTCGGGCTACCAGCCTGGCTGAGACGGCGGGCGTCCCCGCAGTGACGGTCCTGCGAGACAGTTACGGCTCCGACTTCGACCGGAGCGCCTACACCCGACGGGTCGTCGCCACCCTGGAGGACTTCGGTGTCGACGTGGTGGCCATGGCCGGGTTCGGTACCGTGCTCGGCCCCGCGATCTTCGAGCGGTGGAGCGGCCGGGTGCTCAACACCCACCCGGCGCTGCTGCCGGCGTTCAAGGGCTGGCATGCCGTTGCCAACGCCCTGAGCGCCGGGGTGGCCACCACCGGTTGCACGGTGCATGTGGCCACCGAGGCGGTCGACGCCGGGCCCATCCTGGCCCAGGAGACGGTCCCGGTTGAGCCCGACGATACCGAGTCCAGGCTCCACGAGCGCATCAAGGTCGTCGAGCGGCGCCTGTATCCGGCCGCCATCGCCGCATTCCTGAGCGGCATCAAGCGATCGCTCGACCCGGTCGCCGGGGACCACCTCAACGATGAGCAACCACGAGCGGAGAACCGAATGAGTGTGGACCAGCGGTGAGAGTGCTGTTGTCGGTGTACGACAAGACGGGCCTGGTCGACCTGGCCCGGAACCTGGTCGACGGCGGCCATCACCTGGTGGCCAGTGGCGGTACGGCGCAAGCCTTGGGGGACGCCGGTATTGCCCATATGACGGTCGAGGCGGTGACCGGCGCTCCTGAGATGCTCGGCGGCCGGGTCAAGACCCTGCACCCGAGGACCCTCGGCGGGATCCTGGCTGACCTGTCCAGGCCCGAGCACGTAGCCGACCTGGAGAGCCAAGGCATCGAGCCCATCGGCCTGGTGATCTGCAACCTGTACCCGTTCCGGTCCAACCCGTCGATCGAGCTGATCGACGTCGGCGGGCCCACCATGGTCCGGGCGGCGGCCAAGAACTGGGCGCACGTCGGTATCGTCGTCCACCCCGACGATTACACCGAGGTGCTGGCCGAGCTCGCCGCCGAAGGCGGCCTCTCCGACGGGCTCCGCCGCCGCCTGGCGCGAGCCGCGTTCGCTCATACCGCCGCCTACGACGCCGCCATCACCACCTGGTTCGACAACGAAGCCCCCTTCCCCGAGGGTGAGCAACGCCCTGACCTCCCGCCCAGCGTCCACCTGGCCCTCGAGCGGGCCCAGCCGCTGCGCTACGGGGAGAACCCCCATCAGCGCGGCGCCCGCTACCGGGAGATCGGCAGCCACAGCTGGTGGGACGATGTCGTCCAGCACGGCGGCATGGCCCTGTCCTATCTCAACCTCTACGATGCCGACGCCGCCTGGCGCCTGGCCCACCACCTCGCCGACCTGGGCCCCGCGGTGGCCGTGGTGGTCAAGCACGCCAACCCGTGCGGGGCGGCCGTCGCCGACGACGTGGGCGTCGCCTACGAGCGGGCCTTCGAGTGCGACCCAATGTCGGCGTTCGGGGGCATCGTCGCTCTGACCGCCCACGTCACCGCCTCGTTGGCCACCGAGTTGGTAGCCAACCCCAAGGCCGACGTCCTCATCGCCCCCGGCTTCGACGACGAAGCCCTGGAGCTTTTCGCGGCCAAGCGCAAGAACATGCGGGTCCTCGCCGCACCGATCCCCACCCCGGAGCGCTGGCACCTGCGCCAGATCAGCGGCGGGTGGCTGATCCAGGACCCCTACGTCCTGGCCACCGGTCGAGCGGACTGGTCAGTGGTGACCAAGGCAGCGCCCAGTGAGCGTCAATGGCGAGATCTACAGCTGGCCTGGAGAGTGTGCGCGGCGGTGAAGTCCAACGCCATCGTCCTGGCCGCCGACGGCATCGCGGTCGGCATCGGCGGCGGCCAGCAGAACCGGGTGACGCCAGGCGAGCTGGCGGTCCAGCGGGCCGCGGGGAGGGCCAAAGGGGGGGCGGCGGCCAGCGACGCCTTCTTCCCGTTCCGCGACGGGCTCG
>JALZAH010000550.1 GCA_030948425.1 Actinomycetota bacterium | reverse complement strand
ATGGCGAAGCGCAGCCCCTCTTCCATTGCGATCGGTGCGATGAGCTCGACGGTCATCTCCGTGTTGTCGCCCGGCATCTCGTGTCGCACGACGACGATGCCAGCGACGTGGTGCAGGAGACCTATCTGCGCGCCTTTCGTGCCATCGGCAGCTATCGCGGGGAGTCGCAGTTCACCACCTGGCTGTATCGGATCACCGCCAACTGTGCATCGTCGGTCCTGTCCCGGCGGTCCCGGACGAGGACCGATGCCCTGAGCGAGGACGTCATTGTTCCCGACCTGCACCCCGATCATGATCCGGAGGGCCGGGCCGCCTCTGAGGAAGACCGGGTTCTGGTGGCCGAGGCGCTGGCCCACCTGCCGGCCCGTTTGCGTCAGGTGATCGTGCTGCGAGAGATCTACGACCTGTCGCATGGGTCGATCGCCGCCGAGCTGGACATCAGCGAGGCAGCCGCCAAGGTCCGCTTGCACCGGGCCCGACGCAAGATGCGCGAATACCTCTCTGACGTCCCTGCTGTCCGGGAACGCTGGCGGGGCCCGGCAAGCCTGCTACGCACCAGGGCCGATCCGGCGAGGGACGTTCCTGGCGAGGACGACGATGCACGTGCCGGGTGAGGCCGCCCGCCGCCGGGCCGACTGTGTCGTGTCCTCGGAGTGGTTGCCGGCCTTGGCTGCCGGTGACGTCGAACCTTGTCCGCGGATCGAGCGGCATGTGACCACCTGCTTGCGCTGCCAGGCCGATCTGGCCCGCTATCGGCGGCTCCGCCGCACGCTTCGAGGATGGAGCGAGGTCGGCGTCGAGCCGGGCCCCGAGGTCCTTCCGGCCATCCTTGCCTCCCTGGAGCGGGCCGGGACCAGGCGTCGCTCAGTCCCTGCCGTCACCGGGAGGCGGACGGTCTACGCCGGCGGCATGGCGGTGGCCACCGCCGGAGCGGCCGCCGGGGTGATCGTCTGGGTGAGCCGACATCGGCCCAGCCTGGCTGGCTGAGCGTATGGCGGCCTTGGGACCAGGTCAGGTCGCGCCGGCCGGCTACGGACCGCCCGGTGCTATCCTTCGGGGTGAAAGGAAGGACCTGGGAACCGCAACCCCGTCAGGCTCCGAGGAGCCGCAGAACCCTCGGATGCAGGTCGCCGCCGAGGGCAGTAGCTCAATTTGGCAGAGCACCGGTCTCCAAAACCGGCGGTTGGGGGTTCGAGTCCCTCCTGCCCTGCTCCCCAGTTTCGCCATGGGAAGGTCACGCACGTGAGCATCAACCGACAACAGAGGCGCTCGTCGCAGGGTGAGGACCCGGCTGACGAAGACGGCGAGTACGAGGTCGTCTCCACCGAGGTGCCCGAGCGTCGGTCGACGACCGCCAAAACGACCGCATCGCGCCGGCGAGCCACCCCCCGCCAGTTTCTCCACGAGGTCAATGTGGAGATGCGCAAGGTGGTCTGGCCCAGCCGGGCGGAGACCGTCAACTACTCGACGGTGGTGTTCATCACACTGGTGGTGATCATGGCCATGATCTTCGGCTTGGACCTGGCATTCACCAAGGTCGCCACGTTCCTGTTCACCTAACTCATGGCTGATACCGACAACGCTGCTCACGGCGCGCCCGGAGACGGGGCCGACCCTGTCACCAACACCGGTGATTCTCCCGCCGCCCCCAAACCAGTCGAGAGCCCCTACGACAAGCTCGGGCGGTGGTATGTGATCCACAGCTACGCCGGCTACGAGAACAAGGTCAAGTCCAACCTCGAGAGCCGCATTGCCTCCATGAACATGGAGGAGCGTATCTTCGAGGTCGTCATCCCCATGGAAGACGTGATCGAGTTCAAGAACGGGCGCAAGCAGGTTGTGTCCAAGAAGGTCTTTCCCGGCTATCTGCTCTGCCGGGTCGATCTGGATGACGACTCGTGGTACGTGGTTCGCAACACCCCGGGGGTGACCGGATTCGTGGGTCTCGGCGCCCGCCCCTCGCCCCTCTCGCGGCGAGAGGTGGAAAACATCCTGCAGGTGAAGGCTGACGACGCCGAGGGTACGGCGAGGAAGAGTCGTCCCCGCCTCGAGTACGAGACCGGCGAGTCCGTGCGGGTCAAGGAAGGACCCTTCGCCGACTTCAGCGGCACCATCGCCGAGATCAACGAGGACCAGCTCAAGCTCAAGGTCCTCGTCAACATCTTCGGACGGGAGACACCCGTCGAGCTCGATTTCGCCCAGGTGGCGAAGTTGTGAAGAAGCTTCGCCCGAGATAGCGAAGCGGTAAGAGGAGCAAGGACCAGACATGGCCAAGCGACGAGTTGTCGCCATCGTGAAGATCCAGCTGCCTGCGGGCAAGGCCACCCCGGCCCCGCCGGTGGGTACCGCACTCGGTCCCCACGGCGTCCAGACCATGGACTTCGTGAAGCAATACAATGCCCAGACCGAGGACAGGGTGGGCCAGGTGATCCCCGTGGAGATCACCATCTTCGAGGACCGCACGTTCACCTTCGTCCTCAAGACTCCGCCCACCCCGGTGCTCATCCGCCAAGCGGCCGGCCTGGACAAGGGTGCCCAGACGACGGGCAAGGAGACCGTCGGCTCGATCACCGACGCTCAGCTGACGGAGATCGCCCAGACCAAGATGCCCGACCTCAACGCCAATGATCTGGCGTCGGCAAAGGCCCAGGTGGCCGGTACCGCCCGGTCCATGGGCGTCGCGGTTGCCACCTAAGCAGCACTCAACCATCACCCGTACCGATGAGGCAGGGGACGACCTCGACCCGCCCATCACCACCCGAGGGAGCCATCATGGCGAAAGGTAAGAAGTACATCGACGCTGCCAAGCGTCTCGATCGGGCTCAGGCGCATGCGCCTGGCGAGGCCCTGGACCTGGTCAAGAGCCTGGTCAGCGCCAGGTTCGACGAGACGGTCGAACTGGCCATCCGTCTCGGGGTCGATCCCCGCAAGGCCGACCAGGTCATCCGGGGCACCGTCGCCCTCCCCGCCGGGACCGGCAAGGACGTCCGGGTCGCCGTCTTCGCCAACGGCCCGGCGGCCGAGGCGGCCCGGGCCGCCGGTGCCGACATCGTCGGCGCCGATGACCTGGTCGCCCAGGTCGACGGCGGTTTCCTGGACTTTGACATCGCCATCGCCACACCGGATCTCATGGGCCAGGTCGGCCGGCTCGGCCGCAAGCTCGGCCCCCGCGGTCTCATGCCCAATCCGAAGACCGGGACCGTCACCACCGACGTGGGCCGGGCTGTCACCGAGTTCAAGGGCGGTCGGGTCGAGTACCGGGCCGACACCCGCTCGCGTGGTGTCGTGCAGGTCCCGATCGGCAAAGCCAGCTTCTCCCGCCAGGGCCTGCTGACCAACTTCAGGGCGGTCATCGACGAGGTCAACCGGGTGAAGCCGGCGGCCGCCAAGGGTCGCTATGTGCGTTCGGTCTCGGTGAGCTCGACCATGGGTCCTGGTGTCGATGTGGACATCAACCAACTACGCGTCGCCGACGAGGATCTGGCCCCCCTCAGCTGATCTGCCGAAACCCGGGGCGCGGTACCGTTTAGACCTGTCCGGCGCTCGTCGGCTTCCTCCCCGTACAATCGGGTCACATCACCGTCACCCCCGCTCACTGATCAGTCCTCTGCGCGGGTGACCCCATGGCCTGGCACGACGCCAACGAGGAGAACGACGATGGGGCTGCGAGATCGGCGATTCGGGCGTGGGTCGGGACCGGCGTTGCTCGCTGCCACCGTGGTCTGCACCGTGGGGCTTTCCGCGTGCGGCCCCCATCACCGCCCGTTGGCCCGGCCGGTGGCCCCGGCGACCACCACGATCCCCCCCGCCCCTCAGGTGACCCTGCCCGTCGCCCCCGCCGGTTCAACCCTGGTGGCGACCACCGCGGGCACGGTCCCGGCGTCGCCATGGCCCGAAGCACCCCAGACCGGCACCTTGCCCGCCACCTGGTACGGCTACCCAACGGTCCTTCCAGTGATCGACGAATCGCCCGGGTGGGTGCGTGTCCGCTTGGCCCAGCGGCCCAACCAGGCGTCCGCCTGGGTGCCGGCGGCGGACGTGTCTCTGACCTCGACCCCTTATCGCATCGTCATCAACGTGGCGTCGAACCGCCTCCAGGTCTTCCAGTCCGGCACCCAGATCCTGGACCTGCCAGCCGGGGTGGGCACCAGCGACGACCCCACGGTGACCGGCCACTACTTCATGACCATGCGGGTCGCCGCCCCGAGCCCCGGCTACGGCCCCTTTGTCCTGGTGACCTCGGCGCACTCGGACAGCATCACCGACTGGGAGGGCTCGGGTGACGCCATCATCGCCATCCACGGGCCTATCGACGAGAGGTCGGATAGCCAGATCGGATCGACGGGCGCCAAGATCTCGCACGGATGTGTCCGGCTGCATGACGCCGATCTGGCCCGGTTGAGCGTGATTCCTCCCGGAACGCCAATCGATATCGTCGCCGGTACGTGATTGGGGCGCTCAGGGCCGTCCGATCAGCTACCACCATGTAACCATTGTCATGGGGCAAGGTCGAACGCAGCGACTATCATCTCCCTATTCAGAGCCTGATCAGGGAGATTTCGTGGCGCAAAAGATGCAGGTGCTGTTGACATGCGATCTCGACGAGGATGATATCGAGGCCGTGGAGACGGTGACCTTCGGGTATGAGGGCACCAATTACGCCTTCGAGTTGTGCGCAGACCATCTGGAAGAGTTCAACAACGTCATGCAGGGATACGTCGCTTCCGCTCGCCGCGCAGAAGGTCAGCGTCGTTCCCGCAGCGGGGCGGGAGCGCGTTCGTCAGCAAATCGAGAAGATCCCGGCGCCATGCGCGAATGGGCGCGTGGCGCTGGTTACGAAGTCAGTGACCGGGGCCGTATTCCGGCGGAGATACGTGATGCCTACGATGCCGCCCACCGGGGTAACCGCAAGTAGGTCGCGGCCCGGCTGCACCGCCCGTTCGGCTACACTGTCAACGACATCAGGGGCGGCCCAGCCGTCTCTCTTGCAGCCAGAGACATCCGGTGCGCCCCAGAGGCGCTCAAATCGGGCCGTTCGGCCCAGCCTGACGAGGCGGCATGGAACCCATCGTGGAACCCTGCACGCGTCAGGACAAGACGTACGTAGGAGGTGACCCGTGGACAATCCGAGAACGGAGAAGGTGGCTGTGACCACCGAGGTTCGTGAGCGTTTGCGTGACGCCGATGCCGCCATCCTCACCGAATATCGTGGGCTCAAGGTCAAGGATCTGGCTCAGCTTCGGAGAAACCTGGCCCCCGCTGGTGGCGAGTACAAGGTTTATAAGAACACGCTGGCCCGATTTGCGGTCCGAGAGGCCGGCTTCGCCGAGCTTGAGTCGATGCTTGTGGGCCCAACGGCGATCACCTTTGTCAAAGGGGATGCCGCAGCGGTGGCCAAGGTGCTGCGCGACTTCAGCGGTACCAATCCGCTGCTGGTCATCAAAGGTGGTGTGCTCGGGGACAAGGTCATCGGCACCACGGAGACTGCAGCCTTGGCGGCTCTGCCGGCACGTGAGGTTCTTCTCGCTCGGCTGGCCGGTGGACTAGCCGCTCCGCTGACCCAGCTGGCGGGTTTGTTGCAGGCCCTTCCCCGCAACCTGGCATTCGGATTGCGGGCCTTGATTGACGTCAGGTCGGACGCAGGTGAGGCCCCCGCCCGACCTGCGGATACGGAAAGCGATCTGTCTGCAGAAACGAGCTCGGAGGGCGGTTCGGACTCCGAGCCTGAGCCTGAAGCCGAGCCCAGTTCGAAGTAGGTGAGCGGGGCCTATCCCCCCAGACAAGCAGGTCGTTTCATGGAGGGCGGAGGAGGGTCCTTCTCACCTCCGAGAACAGAAGAACCACACCCCGTTCGTTTGGACGGCGGGGACAACCAGGAAGGACACCACCATGGCCACCAAAGAAGAGATTCTTGACAGCATCGCCGGCCTCAGCGTTCTGGAGCTCTCAGAGCTGCTGAAGGACTTCGAGGAGCGATTTGGAGTCAGCGCCGCCGCTCCCGTCGCCGCCGCAGCCCCGGCCGTCGGCGGTGGCGAGGCTGCTCCCGTCGTCGAGGAGCAAGACGAGTTCGACGTCATCCTCACCGGCGCCGGGGACAAAAAGATCCAGGTGATCAAGGAAGTACGGTCGCTGACCAGCCTGGGCCTCAAGGAAGCGAAGGATCTGGTCGACGGTGCCCCCAAGCCGGTCATCGAGAAGGCCAGCAAGGAGGACGCGGCGAAGGCCCGTGCCCAGCTCGAGGCCGCCGGCGCCACCGTCGAAGTCAGGTAGCCGCCGGCGCGCCGAGCGCGCCATCGAGACGCATGCATGGTGGCGACCCCGGTCGCCACCATGACCTGGCGGTAGGCTCAAGCGTGGCCCGAACCATCGCCTCGGAGACCAGGGTGGATCGCCGGGAGTTGGAGGCGTTCCTTCGACCCCGCCACCAGGCCGTCCTCAGCACCGAACGCAGGGATGGCACCGCTCAGCTGTCCCCGGTGACCATGGGCGTCGACCCCGAGGGCCGAGTGGTCGTGGCCAGCTACCCGGAGCGGGCAAAGGTGCACAACCTGCGCCGACGACCAGCGGCCGTTCTCTGCGTCCTGTCCGACGCCTTCGCCGGACGATGGGTCCAGCTCTCGGGCCCCGCCGAGGTGGTCGACCTACCCGAGGCCCTCGAGGGCCTCGTTGCCTACTTCCGGGCCATCAGCGGGGAGCATCCAGACTGGGATGAGTACCGCCGGGCCATGGTCGATCAGGGCAAGGTGCTCATCCGCGTCGAGCCCCGCCAGTGGGGGCCGATCAGCGAGGGCGGCTTCCCTGCCCGGCTCGCCGACAGCTGATAGGTCCGGGCCGCACTGCGGAGGCGGAGCAGCCGTCAGTCTCTGCAGCCGTCAGTCTCTGCAGCCGTCAACCGATGCAGATAGCCAGCAGGGCGATGTCATCGCGAAGCGACTCCCCGGTTGAGGCGGTGAGGGCATCCACCACCGCTTCGGGCCCGGCGTCGGGACCGAGGGCCTCGACCCGGCGCTGCAGGGTGGCCAGACCGTCGTCGATGCTCGTCCCGGGCACCTCGATCAGGCCGTCGGTGTAGGCGATCAGCATCGTGCCTCTCTCCAGGACAACCTCGGTGGTCGTCCGCACCACACCGGTGACCGCCCCGAGCAGGACGTCGGGCTCGACGCCGACGAAGTCGACCCGACCGTCAGGCATGCGTAGCAGCGCCGGAGGATGGCCGGCATTGCAAAGGGCCAGACGCCAGACTCCGCCGACCTCCGCCGGTTTGGTGAGCCGGCCGAAGAGCACCGTGGCCATCGCCGTGATGGAAAGGGCCTGAACCATCTCGTCGGTCCGGTCGAGCACCTTGGCCGGGTCGGCCCGGCCTTCGCTCCGGACGCTTTCCCAGGCCATGCAGCGGAGCAGAATCCGCAGATGACCCATGGCTGCGGCGGCGGCCATGTCGTGGCCGACGACGTCGCCCACGGCGATGCTGTACGTGCCATCGACGAGCGCGGTGACCTCGTAGAAATCGCCTCCGACGTCCGCCGCCGAGTCGGCCGGCAGGTACCTGGCAGAGATGGTCAGACCATCGACAGCGGGCACCTCGGGCAGGAGCGAACGCTGCAGGGTCTCTGCTGTCTGGTGCTCCTGGCGGTAGTGCCAGGCGTTGTCGATGCTCAGGCCGGCTCGCCTCCCCAGGTCGGCCGCGACCTCGAGATCGGACCGGTCCCAGGTCCGCTCCGAGTCCCCGGACAGGAAGACCAGTGCCCCGAGGGCCTGGTTGCGGCGCGACAGAAGCGGGACATAGAGCCCCGAGGTGGTCCCCAGCTCGTTGATGATCTCAAGCAGCTCAGGGTCGTCAACGTGGCGGGCCAGGCTCTCGGCGTCGATCCGTCCCATGCGAACAGGTTTGCGGTTCTCGAGCACGGTGCGGATGACCGAGTGGCGGCTGAGCCCGCCCGGGAGGAGCTCGGCGAATCGGTGCAACAGGGCCTCGTGACCGTGGCGATGGTAAGCCACCACGTCAGTGAACTGATCGTGCTCGGCGGCGGTGAAACACACCCAGTCGCCGAGTGACGGCACGACCAGCTCGGCCAGTCGCTGAAGGGCATCGCGCACATCGAGGGTGGAAACGAGAGCACCGGTGGCCTCGGCGAGCAGGCTGAGGCGCTGCCGGGCCCGCTCCTCGGCAGCCTCGGCCCGGACCCGATCGACATTGGCCCGGACCCGACCGGTGACATCGGTCTGGATGCCCACGAAGTTCACCAGCTGGTCATCTTCGTCGGACACCGCGTTGACCGTCACCTCGTTCCAGAAGGTGCCGCCGTCCTTTCGGTAGTTCAGCAGCACCGCCGTGCATGCTTCCCCGGTTTCGATGTGAGCTCGAAGCCTGGCGATCTCTTCCTGGCTCGTCGCCGGGCCCTGGAGGAACCGGCAGTTCCGGCCGACCGCCTCCTCGAGGCCGTAGCCCGTCATCTGGGTGAAGGCGGGGTTGACCCAGACCAGCGGATTGTCGTCTTGGCGGGGATCGCTGACGGTGAAGGCGACCGTGGTGGCCACGAGCGCCTGTTCCAGCATCCTTGCGGGTATCGCTCCGGCGGAAGGCGTCTCGACGCCCTGCCCCCCGATCGGCATCGAAGGCTCGACCATGTCGAGCGGACTCTATCGAAGCCCCGGTCGTCCCCCCGCCCGGTACCGTAGGAGCGTCAGTGACGTGCAGTCGAAGGATCGGGAGGGTCGATCGTGGACAAGAGGATGACGGTGTTGGACATGCCGGAGTTCGCCAACGTCGAGGAGGAGCGCCTTTACCGCAAGCAGCGCCTGGCCGCCGGATTCCGCCTGTTCTCGAAGTTCGGGTTCGACGAGGGCATCGCCGGCCACATCACCGCACGCGACCCCGAGGACCCCGACCGGTTCTGGGTCAACCCATGGGGAGTCCACTTCTCCCAGATCTGTGTGTCGAACCTCATCTGCGTGGATCATGACGGGACCATCGTCGAGGGCCAAGAGGGTGCCCTGCTCAACACCGCGGCCTTCGCCATCCACTCCCAGGTCCACGCCGCCCGCCCCGATGTCGTCGCCGCCGCCCACGCCCACTCGATCTATGGCAAGTCGTGGTCGACGCTCGGCCGCACGCTCGATCCCATCACCCAGGACGCGTGCGCCTTCTACGAGGACCACGAGTTGTTCGACGACTACACCGGCGTAGTCCTCGACGTGGAGGAGGGAAAGCGCATCGCTCACGCCCTGGGTGGCGCCAAGGCGGCCATTCTGCGCAACCACGGCCTGCTCGCCGTCGGCCATTCGGTGGACGAGGCCGTGTTCTGGTTCACCACCATGGAACGGTCGTGCCAGGCGCAACTGCTGGCCGAGGCGGTCGCCAAGCCCGTCCTGATCGACTCCGATCAGGCGAAGCTGACGGCCGGACAGGTCGGCAGCCACCTCGCCGGCTGGTTCAGCTTCCAGCCGCTCTACGCCCGGATCGTCGCCGAGCAGCCCGACCTGTTGGACTGAGCTCTCTCAAGAGAGAGGGGCAGGAGTCCGGCCCCCCAGGTCCGCTCAGCCGCCGGCCGCTCGGCTGTCCGGCGCCGGAGACAGGCAGGCCTGGTGCCGGTGGGTGGCTGGCCCGGCGAGGCCATTCGCTAGGTATTCCTTGACCGAGCGGAGGCTTTCCCTTACCCTCGGACCAACTCCGTGCGCTGTGAGCGAGACCTCTTGCCTTAGCCCGCCCAGCGGCCTACACTGGGCAGTTGCCGTGGTCCCCTGTCTTGCGTCTTCCGCTGCTGTTGGGCGGCTCCGACGCGTCCTCACGGCCTATCCGCTCGTCCTCCCCCAGGAGTAGGCCCTTGCCGTCTCGTCCCGCCTCACGGGAGCGATTTTCCTTCGCCAACCTCTCCGAGGTTCTGCCTCTGCCCGACTTGATCTCCGTCCAGCGTGACTCGTTCAAGTGGTTCCTCGAACAGGGTCTGGCGGACACCTTCCGCGACATCAGCCCGATCGAGGACTTCACCGGCAGCCTGAAGCTGGTCCTCGACTTCGACCCGACGGACCAGGATCTGCGGCCGCCGCCGAAGTTCACGGTGGAGGAGTGCAAAGAGAAGGACATGACCTACGCGGCGCCCATCTTCGTGCGGGCGCAGTTCCAAAACGCCAACACCGGTGAGATCAAGGAACAGACGGTCTTCATGGGGGATTTCCCGATGATGACGGACAAGGGCACCTTCATCATCAACGGCACCGAGCGCGTGGTGGTCTCCCAGCTCGTCCGCTCGCCCGGGGTGATCTTCCAGCCCGGCCGCGACATCAAGACCGTCGTCACCGGAACCATCCACCCCTACCGTGGTGAGTGGATCGAGTTCGATGTTGAGGCCAAGCCGGGCAAGGACATCACCGCCGGATCTCGAGTGGCCCGCAAGCGCCGGCTCAGCCTGTTCGTGCTCCTCCGGGCGCTCGGCTACACCGATGAAGGCTTCCTCGAGCGCTTCGTTCGCCACTTCGACTTCCTCGAGGGTCAGTGGGAGAAGGAGCGCGAGCTCGCCCCCACCCAGGAAGAAGCCCTGCTCGAGATCTACAAGCGGGCCCGTCCCGGTGAGCCCCCCTCGGCCGAGTCCGCCCGGGTGTACTTCGAGAACGCCTTCTTCAACCCGAAGCGCTACGACCTGACCGGGGTGGGGCGCTACAAGCTCGACCGTAAGCTCGGTCCGGAGCTGGCCAAGGCCTCGGATCTCTACGGGATCGACCTGGAGATGCCGGAGGAGGGACAGGGCGTCCTGTCGAGGGCCGAGATCCTCGCCGCCTGCTCGTACCTGTTGCACCTGGCCCAGGGTGAGTCCGGCTACCGCCTCGACGACCAGGACCACTTCGCCAATCGCCGGATCCGTTCGGTCGGCGAGTTGATCCAGAACCAGGTCCGGGTGGGCCTGTCGCGCATGGAGAGGGTGGTCCGGGAGCGCATGACCACCCAGGACGTGGAGGCCATCACCCCTCAGACGCTGATCAACATCCGTCCGGTGGTTGCCGCCATCAAGGAGTTCTTCGGGACGTCGCAGCTCAGCCAGTTCATGGACCAGACCAACCCCCTTTCGGGGCTGACCCACAAGCGTCGGTTCTCCGCCATGGGTCCCGGTGGCCTGTCCCGGGAGCGGGCCGGCTTCGAGGTGCGCGACGTCCATACCTCCCACTACGGGCGCATGTGTCCGATCGAGACACCCGAAGGCCCCAACATCGGCCTCATCGGCCACATGGCCAGCTTCGGTCGGATCAACTCCTACGGCTTCATCGAGACCCCGTACCGCAAGGTCTCCGACGGCCGGGTGACCGAGGACATCCAGTACCTGGCCGCCGACGAGGAGGAGGAGTTCGTCATCGCTCAGGCCAACGCCAAGTTGGCCGATGACGGCACCCTCATCGAGGATCGCATCCTGGTCCGCCGGGCCCCCCAGGGCCCCGGCGTCCGAGTCGGTGCCGGGGGCACCAGCTACGGCACCACCAGCGAGGTCGACTTCGTCCCTCCTGCCGAGGTCGATCTGATGGACATCTCGCCCAAGCAGATCGTGTCCATCTCCACGGCGCTCATCCCCTTCATCGAGCACGACGATGCCAACCGGGCCCTCATGGGCGCCAACATGCAAAAGCAGGCCGTCCCGCTGCTCAAGCCCGAGGCGCCTTTCGTCGGCACCGGGGTCGAGGGCCGAGCGGCCGGCGACGCCGGCGACACCCTCCTGGCCGAGGGTCGCGGCGCTGTCGTCGAGGTCGGTGGCGAGCACGTGACCGTTGACTACGAGCCGGGCCAGACCGACTGGGCCGGTACCGCCTTGGGTCGCAAGGTCTACCGGCTGGCCAAGTTTCGTCGGTCCAACCAGAACACCTGCCTCAACCAGCGCATCGTCGCCGATGAGGGCAACGTCGTCGAAAGAGGCGACCTGCTCGCCGACGGGCCGGCCACCGAGATGGGGGAGCTGGGCCTGGGCAAGAACCTGCTCGTGGCCTACATGCCCTGGGAGGGCTACAACTACGAGGACGCCATCATCCTCTCCGAGCGCCTCGTCAAAGACGACGTCCTCAGCTCCATCCACGTGGAGGAGCACGAGGTCGACGCCCGTGACACCAAGCTGGGCGCCGAGGAGATCACCAGGGACATCCCCAACCTCTCCGAGGAGATCCTGAAGGACCTCGATGAGCGAGGGATCATCCGCATCGGCGCCGAGGTCAGCGCCGGCGACGTGCTCGTCGGCAAGGTCACCCCCAAGGGTGAGACCGAGCTGACCCCAGAGGAACGCCTGCTGCGGGCCATCTTCGGTGAGAAAGCCCGCGAGGTCCGCGACACCTCTCTCAAGGTGCCCCACGGGGAGTCGGGGAAGGTCATCGACGTGCGGGTGTTCTCCCGGGAGGACGCCCACGAGCTGCCGCCGGGCGTCAACCAATTGGTCCGGGTGTACGTCGCTCAGAAGCGCAAGATCTCCGAAGGCGACAAGCTGGCCGGGCGCCACGGCAACAAGGGTGTCATCTCCAAGATCCTGCCGATCGAGGACATGCCCCACCTGGCCGACGGCACTTCCGTGGACATCATCTTGAACCCCCTCGGCGTCCCGTCCCGGATGAACGTCGGTCAGGTCCTCGAGAGCCATCTCGGTTGGGCCGCTCGCTGGGGCTGGGAGGGTAACGAACTGGCCAAGGCGCCCCTGCGGGGCACCGAGCGCAAGACGCGTCCGGTCGGCCAGCCATCGGTCCACATCGCCACCCCGGTCTTCGACGGTGCCCACTGGGACGAGGAAGAAGACGCTGGTCGTCATCCCACCATGCAGAACATCCTGGCCACGCTGCAGCCCGAGGCAGCCGGTACCGACTACGGTGACGCCGGCCGCCTGATCGGCGCCGACGGCAAGACCATGCTCTACAACGGTCGGACCGGGCTGCCCTATGACAACCCGATCAGCGTCGGCTATGCCTACATCCTGAAGCTCCACCACTTGGTGGATGACAAGATCCACGCTCGAGCCACGGGGCCGTACTCGATGATCACCCAGCAGCCTCTCGGCGGCAAAGCTCAATTCGGTGGGCAGCGCTTCGGCGAGATGGAGGTTTGGGCCCTCGAG
>JALZAH010000523.1 GCA_030948425.1 Actinomycetota bacterium | reverse complement strand
CAGGCAGACGCGACGGTCTCAAACACCGTTACTCGAGAGGGTGTGCGGGTTCAAGTCCCGCTCCGGGCACCCGACCGGCGCCGTTGACCGGGCTGATGCCATCTGCCGGCGCGGGCGGTTCGGCATCGGGTTCGGCATCGGTCGAGCTCGGCCACCGGGGGTCGAACGGCTCGGTCTCGGACACGATGGGCAGCTCGATGTGCACGGACGTGCCCCCATCGGATGGTGCGCCGATCGATACGGTGCCCCCGTGCGAGGTGACGACCTGGCGAACGATGGCCAGTCCCAGCCCCGACCCCGGCATCGACCGGGCCGTCTCTGCTCGGTAGAAGCGGTCGAACACCCTCGGACGGTCGGCCTCGGCGATACCGGGCCCCCGGTCTCGTATGTCGAGGTGCCACTGGTCGAGGCGGGTCAGGCGCACGTCGACGGATGACTCCGGTGGACTCCACTTGGCGGCGTTGTCGAGGACGTTGAGCACCGCCCGCTCCAACATGGCCGGCTGGGCCCGGACCGATCCGGGGGTGAGCGCCACCGAGAACGGGAGCGACGGGGCCCGCCGACGGGCCCGCTCGATGGCTCGGCGGACGATGTCGTCGAGGCGGACCTCGGTGGCTTCGGGCTGGCGCTCATCGGTCCTGGCCAGCTCGACCACATCACCGATGAGGGTGGTGAGCTCCTCGAGTTGGGCCTTGACGTCGCTGAGCAGGTCGGTCCGGTCGGAGTCGGGCAGGTCGTGGACCCGCATGAGGACCTCGATGTTGGTGCGCAGGCTGGTCAGGGGGGTGCGTAGCTCGTGGCCGGCGTCGGAGACGAGCTGGGCTTGTTGATGTCGGGAGGCGCCGAGGGCGTCGAGCATTCCGTTGAAGGCGTGAGCAAGCCGGCTGAGCTCGTCATTGCCGTTCTCGTCGATGGTGGCCTCGAGGTCCTGGGTGGCAGCCACGTGCTCGGCTGCTCGGGTCAGGCGCACCACCGGGCGGATGGTGGTCCGCGCCACCAGGTAGCCGAGACCGACGGCCAATGCCACCCCGCACAGGGCCACGACCAGCAGGACCAGCTTGAGCACAGCAAGGGTGTGATCCACTTCGTTGAGCGGATGGGCCACCTCCACCGCTACCCCTCCGCCGGAGGTGGACGGGCCCAGGGGGACGGTCCTGACCCGGTAGTGCAGTCCGCCGGAGCGCAGGTCGTGGATGATCCCGTCGGTGTCCACGTCGCCGGTGGTGCCGTTGACGGCGGCGATGGCCACGGCTCGATCGGTGCTACCGATGCGGACGGTGTGGGGACCGACGGGCAGCACCCCGCCGGTGCTGGAGATGAACTCGACGACGTCGTTGTCGCGAACGGCGATGGCGCCGGCGGCCCGGTCGAAGCTGACCGACCCGTCGGGGTTGGGGTGCGGGTCATGGGTCAGGGTCGTCACATCGCTGCGCAGGGTGGCGTCGACCTGGTTGTAGAGCTGGTGGCTGACGAAGAGGTACGACGCCACCGCCGACAGGGCGATAGCCAACCCGACGGCGGCGGCGCTCAGGGCGCTGAGGCGGGCCCGGAACCCCACCCGCCTCGACCACGGCGCGGAGCGCACAGCGTTCATCGAGCTTCTCTCGCCATCAGTCCTCTACCGGAAGCCGGAGGACGTAGCCGACGCCGCGAACCGTGTGGATCAGACGGGGCTCACCTTCCGCCTCGGTCTTGCGCCGCAGATACCCCACATAGACCTCGAGGGAGTTGGAGTTGGCCCCGAAGTCGTAACCCCAGACCCGGTCGAAGATGACCTCGCGAGCCAGCACCTGGCGGGGGTTGCGCAAGAACAGCTCGAGCAGGAGGAACTCGGTGCGGGTCAGCTCGATGCGCCGACCGCCCCGCAACACATCCCGGGTGCCGGGGTCGAGCGAGAGATCGGCGAAGCGCATGATCTCGCTCTCTTCGAGAGGGGCGCCCCGGCGCAGCAGAGCCCGGATTCGGGCCAGGAGCTCCTCGAGGGAGAAGGGTTTGACGACGTAGTCGTCAGCTCCGGCGTCGAGACCAACGACCCGCTCGTCAATGGCCGCACGGGCGGTGAGCAGCAGGATCGGCGTGGGATCGTCCGCTGAGCGCAGGCGCCGGCACACTTCCAGGCCGTCGAGTCGGGGCATGGACACGTCAAGGACGATGGCGTCGGCGGGCCGTTCTGCGTGGGCGGCCAGGGCGGCGCTGCCGTCCTCGGCCAGCTCCGTCTGGTAGCCCTCGAAGCGCAGGGCGCGATCGAGAGCCTGGCGGACCGCCGGCTCGTCGTCGACGACGAGAACACGCATGACCGTCAGTGTGGCTGACCGACCTGAGAATGGGATGAATGCGAAGGCCGGCGGTAGCTTGCGCGCGTGTCCCAAACCACTGGTCAGCTGCCCACCGGTCCCTATCCGGATGCTCCTCGTGACGATACCGTCGACGTGCTCGCCGGGCACGAGGTGCCCGACCCGTACCGGTGGCTGGAGGACACCGAGGATCGACGGACGGCCATGTGGTCGACGGCCGAGAAGGAGCTGACCGACGCCTGGTTCGAAGTACGACCCTCTCGAGCGGTGATCGCCGAGCGCCTCGAGGCCCTCCTGCCCGGTTTCGAGAGCGCCCCCACGGTGGTTGGGGAGCGGCGGTTCATCACCGAGCGCCGCCCTGGCCAGGACCATGCCGTCCTGCGCGTCGAGCAGGCGGGGCGGGCGCCCGAGGTGCTGGTCGACCCCAACGCCTTGAGCGAGGACGGCACCGTCACCTTGGACTACTGGTCCCCGTCGATCGAAGGGGATCGTCTGGCCTACCAACTGTCGTCGGGCGGCGACGAGGAGAGCCGCCTGTGGATCATGGACGTGGGTACCGGTCAGCTGATCGAGGGACCGATCGGCCGGTTGCGCTACTCACCGGTGGCCTGGTTGCCCGGAGGTGACGAGGTGTTCTACGTTCGCCGCCTTGATCCGGCCCTGGTCCCGGCCGGGGAGGAGGCCTACCACCGACGGGTGTGGCGGCATCGCATCGGCGCTGACCCGGCCACCGACGTGATGGTCTTCGGCGACGGGGCGGCCGGGGAAGGCGCTGAAGCCACCGCCTACTACGGGGTGGCCACCTCGGACGACGGGCGGTGGGTGGTGGTCTCGTTGTCGCTGGGCACCGCACCACGCAACGAGGTGTGGATCAGTGAGGTGACCGACGGGGCGCCCTGGCGTCGGGTGCTGGCCGGTGTCGATGCCCAGGCCTGGCCCCATCTCGACCGGCAGGGTCGGCTGTGGTTGCTCACCGACCTGGACGCTCCTCGCGGGCGCCTGTGCGTGGTCGATGCCGGGTCGTTGGACCCCGGGCCCTCGGCCTGGCGGGAGGTGGTCGCCGAGGATCCCGAAGCGGTCCTGGAGGACGCCATCGTGGCCGGCGATGACCTGGTCGTGGTCCGCAGCCGCCACGCCACCTCCGAGATCAGCGTGGTCGATGCCAACGGGGTGACGCTGCGAGAGGTGACGCTTCCGGGACCGGGCAGCGCGGGGGTGACAGGCCGGCGCGACGAGGGACCCGAGGTCTGGGTGGGCTTCACCGACTACACGCGGCCCTATCAGGTGGGGCGCGTCGACGTGGCCACCGGTCGGTTGGAGGAGCCGACTTCGGGCAATGGCGTCCCCGGTGCCGCCCTGGGCTCCACCGGCGCCGGGAGCGAGGTGATGTCTCATCTCGTCACCTACCGGTCGGCCGACGGGACCGAGGTCCGTCTCACCGTGATCGCCGCCGGTGTGACGGTCGGCGGGCCTCGGCCGACGGTGCTCTACGGCTACGGCGGTTTCGGAGTGCCGATGACCCCGGCGTACTCGTCGACGATCCTCGGGTGGGTGGCTGCCGGCGGCGTTTGGGCAGTAGCCAACCTGCGCGGCGGTTCGGAGGAGGGCGAAGCGTGGCACCGGGCCGGCATGCGGGAGAACAAGCAACGGGTCTTCGAGGATTTCGAAGCGGCCGGCGAGTGGCTGGTGGCCGAGGGGTGGACGACCCCGGCGATGCTCGGGATCCTGGGGGGGAGCAACGGAGGTTTGCTGGTGGGCGCCGCGCTCACCCGCCGCCCGGACCTGTGGCGCGCCGCGGTGTGCTCCGCCCCTCTGCTCGACATGGTTCGCTACGAGCGGTTCGGGTTGGGCGCCACCTGGTCAGATGAGTTCGGTACGGCGTCGGAACCCGCCGAGCTGGCCTGGCTGCTCGGCTACTCGCCCTATCACCACGTCACCGCCGGTATGTCCTACCCGGCGGTGCTGTTCACCGTCTTCGATCGTGATACCAGGGTGGACCCGTTGCACGCTCGCAAGATGGCCGCGGCCCTCCAGGCCGGCACCGTCGCTCCCCTCGATGAGCGCCCTATCCTGCTGAGAGCGGAGGCCGACGTCGGGCACGGCTCTCGCTCGGTCCGCCGCAGCGTCGCTCTGGCCGCGGACGAGTTGGCCTTTCTGGGTGACCAGGTGGGGCTGGACGTCGCCGCCCAGCGGTGACCACCTCCGAGCGGGACCGTCAGGGGGCAGGCCCGGCACGCTTAAGATGGGCGGACCGTGTCCCGCGCCCTCATCGAACGCCGCCTGGTCGACGTCGCTCAGCGGTTGCGGCGCGCCCGGGAGGAGCTGGCCGTCATCGACGAGCAACTCGAGGTCCTCAACGACGCCGCCGAGGAGGCCCGGGTCCGGTCCCTCGTCTCTGAGACCCCGCTCGCTCAACGCGAGTACGTCGAGGCTCAACGTCACGCCGCAGCGATGACCCGGGGCCGGACTGCGGTGGCCGGGTCGATCGCCGAGCTGACCGCCACCGGCGACGAGCTGCTGGATCGCCTGGCTGCCGACGGGACGGCTGCGTCGTGATCAGCGTGCTCCGTCCACCGTTCATCCCGACGTCATTGCCGGTCTTCGCCGAGGAGATGCCGTGACTGTTCGTGTGGTGATCGCCGAGGACGAGGCGATCGTGCGTCTCGACCTGAAGGAGATCCTCGAGGAGGAGGGCTACGACGTGGTTGGCGAGACCGGTCGGGGCGACGTTGCCGTGGACCTGGTCCGAGAACACCGACCTGACCTGGCCATCCTCGACATCAAGATGCCCGGAGCGGACGGCCTGACGGCGGCCCGCCAGATCAGTGCCGAGCGCCTGTCGGCGGTGTTGATCCTGACGGCGTTCTCGCAGCGCACCCTGATCGATCAGGCCCGAGCGGCCGGGGCTCTCGCCTACCTGGTGAAGCCGTTCCAAAAAGGTGAGTTGCTTCCGGCAATCGAGATGGCCATCGGGCGCTTCGCGGAGATGCGGGCGCTCGACGAACAGGTCAAGAACCTCGAAGAGCGCCTCGAGGTCCGCAAGATCGTGGAGCGGGCCAAGGGTCTGCTGATGGACGAGTCGGGCCTGAAGGAACATGACGCCTTCACGTGGATCCGGACCACAGCCATGGCCGAACGGGTGCGGATGGATGAGATCGGCCGCCGGGTCATCGACCACGGGCTACGCCCTGACAAGGCGATCTAGGGCCGAGGTTCAGGCGGCGGCGACGAAGAGCTGCTGGGCCAGAGCGGGACCGAGGGAGATGGCGTGATCACCCAGTTGGACGGTGAGCGTGCCGTCCGGTGCCCGGGACGACACCGTGGCCACCGTTCCGGGCACGAAGCCGTGGCGGGACAGGTAGGTCAAGGTCTCCGTGTCGATCTCCACCTGCTCAGTCACCCGCTCGAGGCGGATGTGGTCGCCCCCCATGGCGTCGGCCAAGGCGGTCACCTTGGTGTCACTCGGGCGGGTCCCCGGGATGGGGTTGCCGTGCGGGCAGGTCGTGGGGTGGCCCAGAAGGATCACCAGATGGGCCTCGACCTCGTCGGAGATGACGTGCTCCCAGCGGCACGCCTCGAGGTGCGACTTCTCCCAGGGCAGGCCGATCACATCGGTCAGGAGCCGCTCAGCCAGGCGATGACGGCGCACCACCCGTTCGGCCACCTGGCGCCCCTCGCCGGTCAGTTGCAGGGACCGGCGATCGATGTTGACGTAACCCTCGTCACGCAGGCGACGGACCATCTCCGACACGGCGGGGGCGGAATGGCCCAGCCTTTCGGCCAGCCGGGCCTGGATGACGACGGTGCCTTCCTCTTCCATCTCGTGGACGGCTTCCAGGTACTCCTCGAGCGGAGGGTGGAAACCGTCGGACACGCAGCCATGATACCCCCTGGTCCCTGACGACGCCCTCGAAGCGGCCGGTTCGCCCGAGGCGCGGAGGGGCCTACCATCGACGGTGATGGCCCGGCTCATGCTGATCGATGGCAACTCACTGACCTACCGGGCGTTCTTCGCGCTGCCGACCGACATGGCCACGGCCGCCGGGCAGGTGACCAACGCGGTGTTCGGGTTCACCTCGATGCTGGTCAACCTGATCAAGGATCACCATCCCGACCAGGTCATCGCCAGCTTCGACAGGCCCGAACCCACCTTCCGCCATCGGATGATCGACGACTACAAGGCTGGGCGGGCCGAGACCCCCGACATCCTCCGCCAGCAGATGGGCCTGGTCCGCCAGCTGGTCGAGACGTTGAGGATCCCCCTGGTCGAGCTCGCCGGGTACGAGGCCGACGACATCCTGGCCACCCTGGCCACCCGGGCGGCCGAGGCCGGCGACGACGTCATCGTGGTGACCGGTGACCGTGACGCCTACCAGCTGGTCGCCGATCCCCACATCCGGGTCCTCTACAACCGGCGTGGCGTCTCCGACTACGTCCTCTACGACGAGGCCGGCATCGAGGCCCGAACGGGGGTCACCCCGGAGCGCTACCCGCAGTATGCGGCGCTGCGTGGCGATCCGTCCGACAACCTTCCGGGGGTGCCCGGCGTGGGGGAGAAGACGGCGGCCAGGCTGATCAACACCTACGGGGACCTGGATGGGATCTTCGCCCACCTCGACGACCTGACGCCCAAGCTGCGGACCAATCTGGCCGCCGCCGAGGAGCGGGTCCGCCTCAATGCCAGCGCCACCCCCCTCGTGCGCGACGTCGACGTGAGCATCGACGTCGTTGAGGCCGCCCTCGGCGGTTGGGACATTGAGGAGCTCCGGCGACTGTTCGACTTTCTCGAGTTCCGCAGCCTGTGGGACCGTTTCGTGGAGGCCACGGGGACCGACAGCTCGGGTGACGGAGGTGACGAGCCCCAGACCGGCGACGCCCTCGACATCGTCATCTCCCGCCCGGAGCAGCCCGACATCGTTGCGGTGATCGACGAGTGGATGGCAGCCGACACCGCCGTCACCGTCGCCGGCGGATGGGCGGGCATCGAGGGCCGCTCGGCGCTCAACGGCCTGGCTCTGGTGGCTCTGCCTGCCGCCGAGGGTGCCGAGGCGGTGTCCATCGCCTGGGTCGACGAGGCTGCTTTGGGCACGCCCGAGGTCCTCGCCGCCCTGGGCCGTCTGCTGGGCGACGACGGCGTGGATGTCAGCACGCATGACGCCAAGGCACTCATGCGGGGGCTGTCGGTGATCGGGGTGTCATTCTCCTCCCTGGAGCTCGACACCGCCATCGCCGCCTACCTGGTCGACCCCGCCGGTGATCAGTATCTCCTCGAGGCCTTGGCCCTGCGCTATGCCGAGATCGACCTGACGGCGCCCGACGCCCCGCCAACCGGCCAGCTCGATCTTGACGGCACGGCTCCCGACATCGCCGAGGTGGCCGGGCGACGAGCGGCCGCCGTGGCCCGCTTGGTCGAGCCCCTCGGCTCCGCCCTCTCCGCCCGGGGCATGTCCAAGCTCTACGACGAGGTCGAGCGGCCCCTCGTGCGGGTGCTGGCCCTCATGGAGGAGATGGGCGTGCGAGTCGACGGTGCCGAGCTCAAGGGGCTGGCCGACGAGCTGGCCGCCGAGGCCAGACGCCTCGAGCTCCACATCCAGGAGCTGGCCGGCGAACCGTTCACCGTCGGCTCCACCCCCCAGCTTCGGCGGGTCCTGTTCAACAACCTCGGCCTTGTCCCCCAAAAGCGTACCAAGACCGGCTTCTCGACCGACGCCCAGACTCTGGAGAAGCTGCGCGGCCAGCACCCCATCATCGAGTCCCTGCTGCGATGGCGGGAGGTCGAGAAGCTGCGGTCGACCTACGGGGAGTCGTTGCTGGCCGAGGTGGCGGCCGACGGTCGCATCCACGCTACGTTCAACCAGACGGTGGCTCGCACCGGGCGGCTCAGCTCCGATCAGCCCAATCTCCACAACATCCCGATCCGCTCCGAGGAGGGACGGCGCTTTCGGCGCTGCTTCGTTCCCACCGTGGGCCGCCGGTTCCTCGTCGCCGACTACAACCAGATCGAGTTGCGGGTCATCGCCCACCTGGCCGAGGACCCTGGCCTGGTCGAGGCGTTCCGGACCGGGACAGACATCCACACCACCACCGCGTCACGGATCTACAGCGTGGAGCCCGGCGCGGTGACCCTGGCCATGCGCTCCAAGGCCAAGATGGTCTCCTACGGCCTGGCCTACGGCATGGAGGCGTACGGGTTGGCTCAACGCCTGGCCATCCCCGTGATCGAGGCCGACGAGATCCTGCGGGCCTACTTCGAGGGCTTCCCCAGCGTCCGGGCGTACATGGACCGGGTGGTGGCCGAGGCCCGGGATCGGGGCTACACCGAGACTCTCATGGGTAGACGTCGGCTTATCCCCGAGCTGCAGTCCAGTCGCTACCAGGTGCGCGCCGCCGGTGAGCGCCAGGCCATGAACGCCGGTATTCAGGGTCTGGCTGCTGACATCTTCAAAGTCGCCCTCGTCCGCCTTGACGCTGCACTGGGTGCCGAGGGTCTCACCAGCCGGCTTGTCCTGCAGGTCCACGACGAGGTGATCGTCGAGGTTCCCCCCGAGGAGACCTCAGCCGCCGAAAAGGCGGTGATCGACGCCATGACGGAGGCGGTCGACCTGCGGGTGCCCCTCACCGTCAACGTCAGCTGGGGCGACACCTGGGCGGCGGCCAAGGGGTAGGGAACCAACGCGACCGCATCAACGGGGCCCCTTGCCGGCCCAGAGGCCAGGGCGCGGCCATCAGCTGCTGCTAGGTGGGGCGGTGCCGGGTGTAGGTCTTCGTTGTTCGCTGAGCTGTGATGTTAGGCTGGTGTAGGTGGTGCCGTGGGGGTTGGTGAAGGTGAGGGTCCGGTTGGGGTTGCCGGTGAGGTTCCAGTCGCCTTCGTGGATGAGGTGGTGGTGATGGGAGCAGAGCAGGACGAGGTTGTCGTCGTTGGTAGCGCCGCCGTCGGCCCAGTGGCGTATGTGATGTCCCTGCACCCGGCGGCGACGGGCGCAGCCCGGGAACCGGCAGGTCCGGTCCCGCCAGCGCAGGTGGCGGGAGAGGGGGGCGGGGATGGTCCGTGTGGTGCGCCCCAGCCGGTAGGGGTCGGTGCCGCCGGGGCCTTCGCCGACAAGGTCGAGGCGGGCGTCACAGAGGACGCGTCGTAGTGTGTCGGGGGCTATGGGTGCGTCGGTGTCGGCGATGATGGCCGAGCCGTGCCCGCCCAGGGCCTGGGCGGGGGCGTGGATGACGACGGTGGCCCGGTCGGCGTCGGCGTCAGCGTCGATCTCGGTGGAGCACAGCTCGACGAGGGCGTCGGCCACCTTGGAGTCGAACGGGTCTCGAAGTTCGACGTCGTCGTCGGGGCAGTCGGTGCCTGGGTTGGCGGTGCCTGGGTTGGCGGTGCCTGGGTTGGCGGTGTCGGCCAGGCGTTCCAGGCAGGCCTTGACCACGGCTCCACCGTCGTTGGTGAGTCGTCCGTTGATGCGGTAGCAGCCGGCGGCCTCGTCATAGCGGACGGTGACGGATCGTCGGCGGTGGGCTTCGGTGGTCTCGTGGCGGGGGATGGTCCGTGCGAGCCCGACGGCGGCGCGCAGTTGGGTGACGCTGCGTCCCTGGGCGTCGTCGACGACGGCGGCTTCGTCGGTGTCGGTGAGCTCGAGGAATCGCAGCACCAGGGCGGCCTGGTCGAGGTTGAACGCGCCGGCGTCGATGGCGGCGCCGAGATGAGGGTGGTTGTCGAGGCTGGCGGCGAGGTGGGCGATGGCTCGGGCATCACCTGGGGCCATGCCGGTGGGGGCGAAGACCCAGTCGGCGAGGTTGTTGGCCCCGTCGGTCTTGTAGGAGGCTCGCCGGTCGACTTCGGCGACCACGGCGAGCTGGCGGGCCAGAAGGGTGCGGCGGAGCACTTCGAGTTGGGTGAAGCTGTACGAAAGGGCATCATCGGTGCACGATCCCAGACCGTGGTGCTGGCCGAGCGGATCGGCCGCCGCCGGTCCGGGCCCATCGGTCTCCTCGGTGCTCGGCAATTCCACAACCGCCATACCGACAAGGCTACGACCAGGGTGTGTCATTGAGCCCCATGGGCGTCAGCCAGACCACGGAGTCCGATCCACTTCGTGGCCACGGCCGGACGCCGGTCCCGCCCGGTAGGGTCGCTGCGGTCGGAGGGTGCCAGGACCACCCCATTTGAGCGGGAGTCGCCCGTGTCGGTCGTCGTTGTCGCCACCATCGTTCCCTCCGATGGGCACCGCGACGAGGTGGTCGCTGCCCTTGAGGAGGCCTGGTTCTCCGGCAGCGGGCCAACGCCTGGAAGGCAAGGTGGCCGGACCCCCCGACGTGGTCGTGTTGCGCCCGCACCCTTCCGGTACGCCTGAGCAGGGTTTGCTGTCGTCGGGTACGGTTTGACGTGGAGGGCACCATGGATTCGGTCGGAGACGAGCGAGGAGGCGCACAGAGTGGCGACCTGCGGGATTTCTCCACCGCAGCGCGAGCTGTACTCGGTCTGATCCAGGAGCGGCTGGACTTCGAGACAGCGTTCATCTCGCGCCGCCAAGGGGACCAGTATGTGATCCTCGACTGCCTGGGAGGCGAGCGGTCCGTGCAAGCGGGCGACGTGCTGGCGTGGTCGGACACGTTCTGTTCGTTGATGATGGCGGGCAACGGTCCCACGATGGCACCCCGTGTCGACGATGTGAGTGCCTATCGGGCGTTGAAGGATCGGCAGAACCTCCCGCTGCAGTCGGTCATGAGCATGCCCATCTACGACGGCCAGGGAGGGTTGTTCGGCACGCTTTGTGGGTTCAGCGCTGTCCCCAAGCCTCCCGAGTTGCTCGTCGAGGAACCGACCGTTCGGCTCTGGGCGGACCTGCTGGGGCTCATCTTGGCCGGTGAGCTGGCCGTCGACCAGGAGTCCTATCGGGCGGCCCGGGCGGAGCGAGCGGCGGAGACCGACCCACTGACCGGCCTCGGCAACCGCGGCTTGTGGGACCGACTGGTGGGCCTCGAAGAGGCACGTTGTCGCCGCTACGGATCGTCGGCGGCGGTCGTGGTGGTTGACCTCGACCGGCTCAAGGCGATCAACGACGACCTCGGCCACGCCGCCGGCGATGCCCAACTGGCCCGAGCGGGCGCCTGCCTGCGGGCGATGGCACCCTCTGGCGTTCGCTCGGCGCGGATCGGGGGCGACGAGTTCGCTCTGCTGGCCACCGAGTACGACCAGTCCAGTGGGGCCGACCTGGTGAACCTGTTGCAACGAGCCCTGGCTGACGCCGGGGTCGATGCGTCACTAGGCCTGGGGGTGCGCAACCCGGACGTCGACATGATCGGAGCCTGGCGACGCGCCGACCTCGAGATGTACCGGGCCAAGCGCCAGGTTCGTAGCGGTGCAATGGCGAGGGGGCGGCGGGCGGCCGACACCCCCCGCTCGGCGTTCACCGACCGCTTGGCCCGCTTGATCACCACATCGGAGAGCGCAACCGCGCAGGTCGACGAGCTGCTCCGCCTCACCCGGGAGCACCTCGACAGCGACGTAGCCATCGTCACCGAGATCCACGATGGGCGCTGGACGGTGCGCCACGTCAGCTCCAGGCAGGGGGGATGGGAGCGGGGATATCAGCGGGCCGCCGAGGAGACCTACTGCCAAGGCATCCTGGCCAAGAGCCTCCCCGAGGTCATCCCCGACACCAGCGCAGTTGTCGGCGGCCCCAGCCTGGACTGGCTGAGCGCACCGGTCGGTTCCTACCTTGGCGTCCCCTTGGCCCTGAACGGCAACGACGACGCCGGCACATTGTGCTGTTTCAGCGCCGGAACCGATCTGAGCCTCAACCAGCGCGATGCCTCATTTCTGCGGCTCGTGGCCCGGATGATCAGCGATCTCATGGCCCGGGAGGAGGCGGTTACGAGCCGGCAGCGGCTGGCTCTGCGACGAGTGGAGGCGGCCCGAGATCAGGGGGCCATCATCATGGCGTTCCAGCCCATCGTCGAGCTGGCCACCAGGCGCACCGTGGGCCTCGAGGCCTTGACCAGAATCCCGGGGATGATCGAGATGTCGCCGGTGGAGCTGTATGAGGCGGCGGATCAAGCAGGCCTGACCGTCGAGACGGAGCTGTTCGCAGCCAACCTGGCCGCGGTCGGCTTCGACGCCACCGATGGCTTTGTGGCGGTGAACTTCTCGGCGACCACTCTGCTCGATCCCGGTTTCGAGCGATTTCTGGCGAACGTGCCCCTGGAACGCACCGTCATCGAGATCAGTGAGCACACCCGGGTCGAGGACTACGACGCCATCGACACCATTCTCACCCCACTGCGGACCCGGGGGCTTCGCCTGGCCGTGGATGATGCGGGCGCCGGCTTCGCCAGTTTTCGCCACATCCTCCGACTCCGCCCCGACATCATCAAGCTCGACATCTCCCTCGTCCGCCACGTGGCCACAGACGATGTCAGCCGCCGTCTGGCCGCCGCTCTGGCCGGGGTGGGTCAGCAGATCGGCGCCCAGGTGGTTGCCGAGGGAATCGAGGTCGAAGAGGCCGTCACCGTCCTCGAGGAGCTGGGCGTGGGCTTTGGTCAGGGTTACCTCCTGGGACGACCCGAACAGCTCCCGGTCAAGGCGGCGGACTGACGGGCCTGGTGGCACCGGGAGCTCCAAGGCGCACCGGCCGGGAGTTCGAGGCCCTGGCCGCCCACGCCGGCAGCGCCTACCTCCGCTGTTCGTTCACCAAGGGCACGGACCAGGAGGTCAGCTTTCTGGCCGACGTGGTTGATACGGGGCCTGGTACCTGCATCGTGGATGTGGGCTGCGGCCCGGGGCGTCATGCCCGGGCGCTCCGGGAGCGGGGCTCTACGGTGATCGGCGTCGATGCTTCCCTGCCGTTCCTGAAGGCTGCCGGTCTCGGTCGGTGGTTGCGAGGTGACGCCCGGGCCCTTCCGCTGGCCGCCGATGTCGCTGACGTCGTCGTGTGCCTGTGCCAGGGAGGGTTCGGTTTGTTGGGAGGCGACGACGAGAACATCGCCGTCGCGGAGATGGCCAGGGTTCTGCGACCTGGGGGGCGCCTGGTCCTCTCCGCCTTCTCTGCATACTTCGCCGTACGGTTCCTGGAGGAGACGGATGCCTTCGATGCGGCAACGGGGGTCAACCACGAAACCGCCGAGGTGCGCGACCCGCAGGGCCACGCCCGCTCCTTCGATCTGTGGACAACGTGCTTCACGCCCCGAGAGCTCCGCCAGTTGGTGGCCGGAGCCGGGCTGGTGACCGAGAACCTGTGGTCGGTGACGCCAGGCGACTACGCAGACCGCCCGCCTGACCTGGATCATCCGGAGTGGCTGATGGTGGCGACAAAACCGCTCGCGCGGTCGGAAGGAATCTGTCCCCCACCGGTGTAGGATTGGCTCCCCTGGGCGACCGTTCGCCTCTGTCCGGAAAGCAAAGGCCTCCTCCTTCATGAC
>JALZAH010000500.1 GCA_030948425.1 Actinomycetota bacterium | reverse complement strand
ACCGCGACCGGGGTCTGGGCCGGTAGGGACGCCATGACCATTCCCGGCTGGGGACCCCAGCCTCCGCCTCCGCCGCCCCGCAAGCGGCGCAGCCCGGCCAAGGGCTGCCTGTTCGTGATCGTGGGTTGGAACGTGGTGTTCTACCTGGTGCTCGGAGTGGTGATGGCGGCCCGGTGGGCCGGCACCCATACGGTGAACCCGAACGTCTCGGCCCTCCTCGGCTGGGTCGTCGTCCTGGCCCCGCCGGTGATGGTGGTCAGGCGCATCCGCCGCCGGCGGCGGCGCCGCCAGGTCGCGACCCACGGTGACGCCCGGTTGCTCCCCCAGCGCATCGCCTCCAGTCGGGACCCGATCGCCGCCGTGCAGGCCGAGGCCAGGCGTGCCGGCGGGGGCTCGTTCATCGGCTTCGACGAGGGGAACTGGGTGGGGGCCGATCCCCAGCACGCCCTGCTGGTGCTGGGCCCGCCCCGGTCGGGAAAGACCACCAGCATCATCATCCCGACGCTGCTGTCCATGAGCGGCCCGGTGGTGTCGACCGCGACCAAGCCCGAGGTGCTGGCCGCCACCGCTGCGGTGCGCAGGCGTCTGGGCACGGTGTGGCTGTACGACCCCACCGGGACCGAGGAGCTGCCGGATGGAGTACAGGCCCTGCGGTGGTCGCCGGTGCGGGCGGCCCGGCGCTGGGACGGAGCCCTGGTCATGGCCCGGGCCATGGTGGCGGCCAGCCCGGCCACGACGAGCCACAACGACACCCACTGGTCGGAACGGGCCGCGGCCCTGGTCGCCCCGCTGCTGCACGCCGCAGCCCTGGACGGCCGTCCGGTGACCGAGGTGGTGCGCTGGGTGCTGCGCAACGACCTCGACGAACCAGGGGCCATCCTCGAGGACCACGACGCCGAGATCGCCACCGATGTGCTGGTGGGCATCGCCCACACCCATGAGAAGGAGCGCTCCGGCATCTTCTCCACCGCAGCCAACGTGCTGGGGGCCTACAACGCCGAGGGGGCCCGACGGGTGGCGGCCGAGCCCAACTTCGACCCCGAGGCCTTCGTGCGCTCGGCCGACACCGTCTACATCACCGCCGCCGCCCACCTCCAGGACCTGGCCGCACCGCTGGTAGTGGGCCTGCTGGAGGAGATCCGCCACGCCACCTACGCCCGGGCCCGCTATGCCTCGATGACCGGCACCAATGCCGGGCCGCCGGTGGTCTTCGCCCTGGACGAGTGCGCCAACATCGCCCCCATCCACGACCTGCCCGCGTTGGTGTCAGAGGCCGGGGGCCAGGGCCTGCACGTGCTGGCCTGCTTCCAGGACCTGTCCCAGGTACGTCGGCGCTGGGGCGACGCCACCGCCGACGGCTTTCTGTCCCTGTTCGTCAACAAGGCCATCCTGGCCAACATCGCCGACTCCCGGACCCTGGAGGCCCTGTCGCTGGCCTTCGGGGAGTACGACCGCCAGGTCAGCTCCTACTCCCAGCAGGACCAGCGCTTCATGGCCGAGGGCAGCACGTCATGGTCCCTGCAGCGCCAGCGAGTGCTTCCTCCCGGCGACATCGCCAACCTGCCCGAGGGTCGCGTGCTCTTCGTCCAAGGGGTGCGATGGGCCCTCGTACAGATGACGCCCTGGTATGCCATCAACCCGTGGCCAGCCGTCTGGGCGGCGGCGAGTCATGGCGACGCCCGAGTCAGCTGACGCCGCACGACCAACTCGTCGGCCTCGTCGCATGCAGCGGCGTTGGAGCCGCCCGTGATCCGGAGTCCTTGAGTCGCGATCACACAGGTTGAAAAGGTTGCGTTAGCGCGACCCCGACCTCGACCGAGCGTGCCGCAGACGGCCCCGTCACCGGGACGATCAACCGGACCACTCTTGCGGGACAGTCAGCACCAAGCGGACTCAAATCGCGACCGCCGGTGTGCCTAATTCCTGTCACCGCCACCTCGGGCGAACGCCCGGCCTTCAGGCCTGTTGCGATCGCCTCGGGCACCCCATCGCCGGGAATGGGATGAGGCACCGTCGGCTCAGGAACGATGGTGTGGCCGAGACTCAGACCTCCGGGAGTAGTCGGCTCGCAGATGCACGGTTTCAGGCACTGATCCGGTAGGTGATCGGCCGGGTGTCGCCGGGAATGCACGCCGGGGTGGCGTTGAG
>JALZAH010000473.1 GCA_030948425.1 Actinomycetota bacterium | reverse complement strand
CAGGAATCCCCTGTGTCTGGCCCGGCCAGGCCCCAGCCGCGGGGATGGCCGGCGCCGCTGGGGCTACCGGACCGGACCCCGCCCGGCGGTCCCGGGCTGCTCGGCGCGGCCTGGTTACCAGCAAGGCGACGACGACGACGACGAGGATGGCCACCACCGAGCCGATCGCCAGGGCCTCGGGGGTGATGTGCCTAGATCCCATCGCGCCCGGCGCTTACCGGTACCCGGCTCTTATGGGGAAATGGGTGGATGATCGGCGAGGTTACTTGCCAGGGACGGCCAGGGATCGGACCTGGCGCAGCGAACCTTTGGGAATGGCGCAACGGGGCGGCCATCCCAAGAACGGCGGTTTGCCTTGTCACGTGGTTGGCCTCGTCAGGCGATTGGCCTTGTCAGGCGGTTGATCCATGTTGGGCGGCACGGGGGATCGGCGATCATGTGCCCATATATTGTCCGGCCAACCTGTATGCATGATTCGGCGAACGACCATCGAGCTTGACCAGGAGCTGCTGGAGCGGGCGAAGCGAGCGGCCGGGTGCAAAACGGCCCGGGCCACGGTGGAGGAGGCGCTGCGGAGGATGGCGGGCGGTTCGGAAGCCGAACGGGAGGCACGGGCGGTCCGCCAGCTTGACTACCTGGCCAGGTTGGAAACCCGGGTGGACCCTGAGGTCTTGGTGTCGGACGCAATGTGGCGGTAAGCGGTTGGGTGCTGGACAAGAGTGCCGCGGCTCGGGCGGGAGACGATGTCGTCGCCCGCCAGTTGGAGGAGTTGGCCGGCATCCTGTTCATCTGCCCGGTAGGGGTGTTGGAGCAGCTGTATTCGGCTCGCTCCGCCGCCGACTACGACCACCTGGAGGCCGACCTGCACGTCAGCTTCGAGACAGTGCCGGGTGCCGGCTTTCGCTTTGAGAAGCCCCGCAGTACCTTCCGAGCTGAGCCATAGTTGGAGAGATGACCATCACCCACGATGTGACGGGCCGGGAGATCCGGCTCACGGCGACGGCTCATGGGGGAGGATGCGCGTGCAAGATCTCACCTGGCGATCTGGAGCGGATGGTCGAGGGTTTGCAGGGGCATCCATCGCCGGATCTGGTGGTCGGCCTCGATGACGGTGACGACGCCGCCGTGGTTCGCCTCAGCGGGGATCAGGTGGTCATCAGCACCGCCGACTTCTTCACGCCCGTGGTCGACGACCCTTACGACTGGGGTCGCATAGCGGCGGCCAACGCCTTGTCGGACGTGTATGCCATGGGCGGCACGCCGGTGCTGGCCATCAACTTGTTGTGCTGGCCGACCGACGTCCTGCCCATGGAGATGGCCACAGCGGTGCTGGCCGGTGCTTTGGACATCGCCACCGTGGCGGGCTGTCCGCTGGCCGGCGGCCACAGCGTGGATGATCCAGAACCCAAGTTCGGTATGGCTGTCACCGGCGTCGGGCGGGTTGACCGGCTGCTGCGCAATGACGCCGGGCGGCCCGGGCTGCCCCTGACGTTGACCAAACCGCTCGGTCTGGGGGTGCTGAACAACCGCCACAAGCAGACCGGGGAGGTGTTTCCCGAGGCCATCTCGACCATGGTCCAGTTGAATGCGGAGGCGGCCCGGGCAGCGGCCGACAGCGGGGCCCGCTGTGCCACCGACGTCACCGGCTTCGGCCTGCTGGGCCACCTCTACAAGCTGGCCCGTGCCAGTGGTGTGACTGCGGTCGTGGACGCCGCTGCGGTGCCCTACCTGGAGGAGGCCCGGCCATCGGCGGCGGCCGGCCACATCAGCGGGGGTACCAGGCGCAACCTCGACTGGGTCCGACCCCACACCTCCTTCGGAGCAGGCATCGACGACCTCGAGCAGCTGCTCCTGGCCGACGCCCAGACCAGCGGGGGGCTGTTGGTGGCCGGCGAGGTGCCCGGCGCGCCGGTCATCGGCGAGTTGGTGGCCCGGCGGGACACCGTCATCGAGGTTCGCTGATGCGCTCCCGGCCCCGCTAACGGGGCTCGTGATCGGTGGGTGCTTCGTCGTGGTCCGTTCGGGCGCTGCGCATGGCCGCCTCGGGAACGGGGATGGCATGACGGCCCTTGGCCCTGCGCAGGCGCAGCCCGTCCCAGTGGCCGAACTCGTTCTCCGGCAACCACTCGTTGGCCCACCCACTCCAACGCCCGGCGACGGCGGCCAGCTCGGGAGAGCTCAGCAGCCTCCGGGCGCCGTCCCTGGTCTTCCACAGGGCCATGAGGTACACCTCGCCGGGGGGGCCGAAGCCCAACGCGGCCCGGAGAAAATCGGCGTCCCCGGCGGCCTGGTGGCGGATCCTGGTGAGTGCCCGACGCATGGCCAGGGTCCGCCACGGGCGACCGCTCACGCAGATCATGGCCCCACCTGCGCCTCCGACCTCGGCCCGTCGCCGCCGGGCATTCCCCGTGCTTTCGTAGCAAGCGGCGCCGTCCGGCCCGGTCGCCGCCTTCAGCCATGGGAGATGCTCCAGCGCCCGATCCAGCGCCTCGTTGGGGGGCCGCGGGCCAGCGGACTCCCGTCCCTCGTCGTCGCGTTCGGGCTGGGCGATGGACCGCCCCCGCCACGTTCCCAGCTCCCACGGTCCCGGGCGCCACCGCATCAGCCAGAACGAGGTCAGCCACCGGGAGAACTGCCACATGATGGCCTCATGGGCACCGGAGCGCATGAACTCCTGCATGTCGTGGCGGGTCTGCCACACGGTGACGGTCCAGAACTCGGTGGGGCCCGTCACCACACTGGCCCAGCGCACCACCTCCTCGCTCTCGGCCAACTGCCGGCGGATCCGACGCGACGCCCGCAGCATGGGCACGAAGAACCGCGCCCCCTTCAGGCGGGAGCGGGTGGTCACCACGAACAACTGCTCGGCTTCGGCCGTGACTCCCCCTCCCTCGCCTGTGCGGTGCCAGGCGGGTCCTACGCAGTCGGAGCCATCACCCCATCGAGGAACGACAGGATCTGCTCGATGGCGGCCCGTACGGGCTCGGCGCTGTCGGAGGCCAGACGCAGGCCGGCCCGGTCCGCGTCGATGACGTCGGGAGAATAGGGAATCACCCCGGCCAGGGGCACGGAGTGCTCGGCGCAGCGGTCGGCGAAGAACTCGGCATCGTCGGGAAGACGAGCCTTGTTGCCCACGGCATAGGTGCGGGGGATCCCGAGCTCCTCGGCGAGGGCCACCGTGCGCGCCGCTGTGATCACGGACTTGCGGCTGGGCTCCATGATCACCAACAGAACGTCGGCGTGAGCGAGGGTCCCCCCCGAACGGCTCAGGTGCTCCAAACCGGCCTCCATGTCGACCAGGGCCACGTCGGCCTCTTCCTCCAGCGCGGAGCCGAGCAGGCTGCGAACAGTGGCGTGACCACCGCAGGTACAACCCGCCCCGGCCTCGGTGACCTTGATGGCCGACAGGAGGGTGGCCCCGGCCGGGGTAGCCCGGCCGTACTCGGTCAACAGGCTGGAGGCGGTGGCGCCGTCGCCGCCGGTCCCCACGATCAACGCACGCGGCAGCACCGGCATCGCTTCGGTTTCATCGAGGGTGAGGCCGAGGGACACCCCGAGGTTGGGGTTGGAGTCGGTGTCGATGGCCACCACCCGCTGGCCCCGCCTGGTGTAAGCCTCAGCAATCAGCGCCGAGGTGGTCGTCTTGCCGACCCCTCCCTTGCCGACGATCCCTAGCTTCATGCCGTCCACCTCCCGTGGTCGAGACCCTCATGGTAGACCCTCTGCAACCTTGTTGCCCTCGCGCCGAGACCGGACGAGCAGGACGATCCCCGCCGCCACCAGGCCACCGAAGACCGCCGCCAGGACGGGCAGCACGGTGGAGCTCGCCGGAAGTGGCGCGAACTGGGCCACGTCGCCGAAGTCGTCCTGGGTCTGCGTGGTGGGGTTGCCCAGGCGGCTGTCAGCCCACCCGAACGCCGCGTACTGGTTGGCGGATGCCACCCCGGGCGGCTGGCGCAGGTCGGAGTTGAAGCTGACCCCCAGTCCGAAGTTGACCGGTTGGTCCGTGACCTGCACGTTGTGGGCCCAGGTGACGCCGCCGTCGCTCGAGTAGCTGTAACGCACCTGGAAGTGGTAGTCATCCTGCTGGCGGTTTTCCTCCCAGACGACATCGACTCGCCCGTTGGGCGCCACCGACATCTGCGGGTAGAAGCTGGTGAACTGCTGCGCCGGGTTGTCGTCATCGAGGACGACCGGGTCGCTCCACGTCTGGCCATTGTCGGTGGAGCGCTGGAGGACGACGTTGCGTCGCCCCTGAGCTGGCCGCCGTGGCCGGCGTCCGGGCGTAGGTGGCCAGGAAGGCGCCGTGGGGCCCACCTCTCGGCGTCCATCCGAGACCGGTCTGGCTCCCTGGGCCGGTGAAGATCGGTGGGCCCAGGGTAGACACGGACCAGGTGCGTCCTTGGTCGGTGGACCGGGCCACGAGCTGGGGCATGGCGTAGAAGCTCATGCCGGGGGCTTTTGACCATTCGGCGTCTGGGAGCCGGCTACGGCCTCGATGACCCCGTCGTGAGCCACCAGCAAGGGCCCACCGAAGAAGTCCTGCATGAGCAGCGGATAGGACTGGCCGGCGATCATCTGGGTCACATGGGAGAACTTGTCGATGTTACCGACCCGGCGAAGCTGGTGCCTCCATTGGTGGACACGGCGACGTCGACGGCCCCATCTTGCAGCGGCGAGTCCTTGGGCGCCTTCGGGTAGGTCTGCACGAAGCCCACGTACACCACGACCCGGGGCCTGGAGGTGTCGACGGTCAAGCCCGTCACCCCATCATCAGAGGGTGCTACTCCGGTCTTGCCCCGGTTGTTGTCCACCACCGTGGTCGACCAGGTCCCGCCCAGGTCGGTGGAGCGGGCCAACAGGGTGCTGGCATGCCCGGCCGACCCGCCCTCACCAGCCCCGTAGCCGTCCAGGCCGTAGTACAGGGTGCTGTTGCGACCCCACGCCAGACTGGCCTCAGCGACACCGCCGTTGCCGGTGGTGCAGGACCGGTAGGGCCGAGGGCGGGCACCGCCGGCAGGATGTGCCAGGTGCGGCCGGCGTCGGTGGAGCGGACCAGGTAGCACACCTCGGTGCGCAGCTCGGCGGTGGCGGCCACCATGATCTTCGGGTTGGCCGGATCGGCCAGCATGGAGGTCGGCCCGGTGAAAGCCCGAGCCGTGGGCCGCTCGTCCTTGGTCATCTGCACCGCAGCCGTCAGCCGCTTGATGGTGGGTCCCTGCGCAGCGAACGTAGACGTGGGTTGGA
>JALZAH010000472.1 GCA_030948425.1 Actinomycetota bacterium | reverse complement strand
TCAAGTCAGCGAACTTGGGACCGAAGTCGATCTTGCGGAGCACGTCCCCAAACTGAGCCGTGAGGTTGGAGGTGATGCCCTTGAACGCCTCCGCCAGCTTCGCAGACTCGTCGTCTCGAATCGCGCGCAGCCGCTCGGCCTCAGCACCCGTCACGGACCCATCGGCCAGCGCCTGCTTGATCCATTCGAGGTCGCCCAACGTGAGGGGGTCGTGCAGACCGAACGGGTTGCCCTCGACCAGCCTCGCGGGCTCGATGTGAAAGGTCTTGTGGGGCATCACAGGAATGTGTTCTGTGAACGCCGATCGGTCGTCGCGCGGCCTACCGTCCGTCGTCGGACTCGGACAAGGCGACCAGCTCGGGCGCCGTTGCGTCGCGGCGAGTCGGCGCTCAAAATCACCCGGAGCAACACCGGGGCAGAGCAATACGGCGCTCCGCCCCAAACGTCATCGTGCGCCGCCACGACCGGGACGAGCGATCCGTCCCGAATCCAGCAGGTCTGGCACGCTGGTGAGGGTGCCCACCGCGCCGTCGATCATCCGCCGGCAGGGGTGCTTGAAACTTCCGGAACAGGCGGGATCACACGGAACTCGGATTGCGTCGACGATTCGGCGACGCCGTACCAGTTCTCCAGCTTCCGGGAGAAGTTGGCGGCGGTGGACCGCAACTCCGGGCAGATCGCCGTGGGCCTGGTCGGTGGCCCCGCGAGCCGCCCCGGCGGGCCCATACACACCTCCATGGAGGGCCCGTCCACGGGCCGGTCCGCTCGACGCTGAACGCTGAAGACGACGTACACGGACTGGTCGCCCCGCGTCAACCCTCGAATGTGGCTGAGCTGGCGGAGGGGTACCTCCTGGGCGGAGAAGCGTGCCACGTCCCCATCTTGGAGCAGGGCCGACGGTGCTGCGGAGTCAGCCTTGGCCGCGCCACTCACGTGTCCCGAGCTCGGTCGCTCGACCTCCGTGGCCGGTGCCGGCCCCCCCGCCACGGGCGTCGGCCCCTTGGTCGCCGGGCCGTCCGGGATCAGTCGCTGGCCTCGAGCCACGATCAGGTCGACCGAGAGCCTCACCTGCTGCTCCTTGCCGACGGGCACGTCGACGGTGAACTGCCGTGAATACTCCTCTCCTGGCTCGAATGACCACCCCCCGGGGGTGACAGCTCCAAGTTCGAGCTGCTGCTCGGGGCCCCAAGCAGCATATCGGGAGACGTGTTGGGAAAGCCGGTTCACGTCCGGCCCGTCGACCTGCTCGATGAGGGTGTCCGGGAAATGGGGTTCGCCCTCCGTGGCAGCAACGTCGCGGGCGGTGGCCTCGAACAGGGACGAGATGACCTGGACATTGCTGCTCGTCGAGTTCTTGAGGTTGATCGACGCCGCGAACACACGTCGGCTCTTGGCCGCGTCGGTCCCGATCTCCTTGAGGCTGGTAGTGACCGACAACGTGGCACCGACGTGGGCGGGAACGAACTGGTTCGTGTACCAGAACTGGAAGAAGCCCCACAGCAGGGCCAGCGACAGCCCCGCCCGAGAGAGCACGGCGAGTGCCCCGGGGCGCTCCGACGGTGGGCCGACGGGCCCGAGAACGGGTGGCGGTGGAGGGGTCGCGGTCGGAGCGAACAACCCTATGGCCTTCATCCGCCAGAGGTACGCGACATTCCCAAGTGAGGCCAGAAGGACGAGCACCCACACGGTGCGCAGAGGCGTCGCGGTATAGCCGGACTGCTCGACCAGCAACGTGAGGGGGACCACGACGCTGGCGATCGCCGCGGGTACGGCGAGGACGTCGGCCCTTTCCCGGCTGAGTGCGATCGAGGCGGCACCGCTCGCGGCCACGAGGCCGGCGAGCACAAAGCCCACGCCGAACATCCGGTACTCCGGGCGGAGGGCGGTCGCCGAGTCCACCGCTCCCAGGATGACACCGAACGAGCCGGTGGCCAGGAGGAGGAAGGCTGATGATGTGAGAGCAACGCGGCCCCGCATATGCCATGTGACAGTAGTGCCTG
>JALZAH010000456.1 GCA_030948425.1 Actinomycetota bacterium | reverse complement strand
GCCATGGGCCGCGACATCGCCGGCCGTCCGGTGCTGGCCAACCTGGCCCACATGCCCCACATCCTCATTGCCGGGGCGCCCGGCGCGGGGAAGTCGTCGTGTATCAACTCGCTGATCACATCCATCTTGATCCGGGCCACACCCGACCAGGTGCGCCTCATCCTGGTAGACCCCAAACGGGTGGAGCTGGGCCAGTACAACGGCCTGCCCCACCTGCTCACCGGGGTTGTCACCAACCCCAAGAAGGCGGCCAACGCACTGGCCTGGGCGGTCCACGAGATGGAGCGTCGCTACGACCTGTTGGCCGAGGTCGGTGTCCGAGACATCACCGGTTACAACGACGCCTTCGACCGAGGCGATCTGAGCAGACCGCCGCCACTCGGGGCGCAGGAGGTCGCTCCCCACGCCCGGCTCCCGTTCATCCTGGTGGTCATCGACGAGCTCAACGACTTGATGATGGTGGCCGCCCGCGACGTGGAGGAGTCGGTCGTGCGCATCGCCCAGATGGCCCGGGCGGTAGGGATCCACCTGGTCATCGCCACCCAACGGCCGTCGGTCGACGTCATCACCGGCGTCATCAAGGCCAACGTGCCGTCCCGCCTGGCCTTCGCCGTGTCCTCCCTGGCCGACAGCCGGGTCATCCTCGATCAACCAGGTGCGGAGCGACTGATCGGCAAGGGCGACATGTTGCTGCTGACGGCGTCGTCGAGCGTGGCCCGCCGGATCCAGGGATCCTGGGTGGACGAGGACGAGGTCCGCAAGGTGGTGGCCCACTGGCGCCGCCAGCAGACCGAACCCCGATACATCGAAGGGGTGGAGGGCAGCGGCGACGGCATCGCCGCCGGATCCGGTCGCAGTAGCGCCGATGAGGGTGACGACGACGATCTGGTGGTCCAGGCCCGGGAGCTCGTCGTCCGCTCCCAGCTCGGGTCGACCTCCATGCTGCAGCGCAAGCTGCGCGTCGGCTTTGCCCGGGCCGGCCGGCTGATGGACCTGCTCGAGGAACGTGGCGTGGTCGGCCCATCGGAGGGTTCCAAGGCTCGAACGGTGCTGATGACGGTCGAGGAGTTGGAAGCGCCCGGCGCCGCCCACTGAGCGCCGAAGGAGCAGGCCCACACCGGCCTGGGCCCGTTCTTCTACCCTTCGGGGCGTGCGTGCCCGTGCTCCCGCCTCGTCGGCCAACCTCGGTCCCGGCTTCGACGCCCTGGCCGTGGCCCTGGACCTCCATGTCACCGTGGAGGTCACCGAGGCCGACGAGCTCACCGTCACCGCCGACGGCCACGGCGCCGAACTTCCCGCCGGTGCCGAACACCTGGCGGCGCGGGTGGCGACCGCCGTTGCCGGCCATGACCGCCTGGCCATCCATGTGGGCTCCGACATCCCCGTCGGCCGCGGGCTGGGGTCGTCGGCTGCCCTGGCTGTGGCCTCTGCGGCAGCAGCCGGGGCCCCCGACCCCTTGGAGCGGGGAGCGGTCGCCGACGGTCACCCCGAGAACGCCGCCGCCTCCGCCCTCGGGGGCCTGGTCGTGGCCACGACCATCGGCGGGCGGGCCGTTGCCCGCAGCTTGACGCTCGATCCGGCGCTGCGCTTCGTGCTGGTCGTCCCCGACCGGGAGTTGCGCACCGCCGAAGCCCGCTCCGTGTTGGCGACCACCGTGACCAGGACCGACGCCGTGTTCAACATCGGCCGTCTGGGTCTGCTGGTGGCGGGTTTGGCCGATCACCATCAGCTGGCAGCGGCGGCCACCGAGGACCGTCTCCACCAGGCGACCCGGGGGAGCCTGTTCCCCCAGGCGGCTTCCATCATCGAGGGACTCATGGTCGCCGGCGCTCTGGGCGCCTGTTGGTCCGGAGCCGGACCGACGCTGCTCGGGATCTGTATCGAAGATGGCGTCGAGGCCCTGAGCGAGGCGGCCCGGGACCTGCTCGTTGGCCAGGGGGTGACCGGCACCGTGTTCTGCCTGGCGCCCGACCTCGATGGTGTCACCATCGAAGACGCTCCTGGTCAGTAGGGTAGTGCGCTTGATCCGTCCGGAGAGCCCCGGCGGAGCCCAACTCAACGAGGAGATCGCCCGATGGCCACCTATAACGGCTACTGCGTGAAGTGCAAGGAGAAGCGTGATTTCGAGGGCAACGAGGTAACCCTGGCCAACGGTCGCCCCGCCGCTCAGGGCAGCTGCCCGGTCTGTGGCACCAAGATGAACCGGATGCTCAGCACCAAGAAGTAGGTGGCGGTCCGGGGCCTCCGCCCCCGCTCGACCGAGGGTGGGGGTCGTCGTCGCCCGCCGCCCGGTCGACCCGGACGGCTACAGTCGCCGGGTGGAGTACTGGCTGGAGACGCTCGGTTGTCCCAAGAACCAAGTCGACTCCGACAAGTTGGCGGGGATGCTCGAGTCCCAGGGTCACGGCCCGGCCGCCGCCGTCGAGAAGGCCGACCTGGTGGTCGTCAACACCTGTGCTTTCGTGGAGGCTGCCCGGGCCGAGTCCATCGAGACGATCCTCGATCTCGCCGATCGGCGCAGAGGGGGGGCCCAGCTGGTCGTGACCGGATGCATGGCCGAGCGCTACGGTTCGGAGCTGGCCGACGCCTTGCCCGAGGTCGACGCCGTCGCTGGGTTCGGCCAGCCCATCACCCTCGACCGCAAGCCGCAGGCCGTCCCCGATCCGGTCGCCCGGCTGCCAGAAGGGGTTGCCGCCTTCGATCTGCTCGAACTTCCCCGCCCGCCGGCCGGTGCTCCGTGGGCCTACCTGAAGGTGGCTGAGGGCTGCGATCGGGCCTGCGGGTTCTGTGCCATCCCCTCCTTTCGGGGCAAGCAGCGCTCCCGGGGTATGGCCGATCTCCTCGCCGAGGTCGACGCTTTGGGCACCACCGAGATCGTGCTCGTCGCCCAGGACCTGGCCGCCTACGGAAGCGATCTGGGCCGGCGGGGGGACATCGTCGAGTTGGTCCGAGCCGTGTCGGAGCGTGTCGCCCGCACCCGCCTGCTGTATCTGTATCCATCTGCGCTGTCGGCGAGTCTGATCCAGGCAATGGGTGAGACCGGCTGCGCCTACTTCGATCTTTCGCTCCAGCACGTGTCCAGGCCGCTGTTGCGCCGGATGCGCCGTTGGGGTGACGGGCCACGGTTCCTGGAGCGGATCGAACGCATCCGCAACGCGTGGCCCGACGCCGCCTTCCGGTCGTCGTTCATCGTCGGCTATCCGGGCGAGACCGAGGAGGACCACGATCAGCTCCTGCGCTTCCTCAGCGATGCGGACCTCGACTGGGCAGGGTTCTTCTCGTTCTCTGAAGAGGCGGGAACCTATGCCGCCGACCTCGATGGCCACGTCAACCCTGATGTCATGGCCGAACGCCTGGCCGAGTGCAGCGAGATCCAGGATCGCATCACCGCGCGACGTCGGGCCGGCCTCATCGGCACCACGGTCACCGTGCTCGTCGATGCCCCCGGGATCGGGCGCAGCCATCGCGAGGCCCCCGAGATCGACGGCATCATCGCCCTGCCTCCAGAGGTGCCCATAGGGGCCATGCTCGACATGGTGGTCACCGGCGCTGAAGGTCCCGACCTCCAGGCGGTTCCTGCCATCGCCTCCGAGGCCCGAGCCGTCCTTGTCGGTGGTCCGCCAGCGCAGGTTGTTCACTGATGGCGCAGCGGATCGACGGCCGCTTCGAGCTTTCCGCCCGGGTCACGCCGGCCAATGCCATCACCCTCGTTCGTCTCCTGGCCACCCCGGTCGTGCTCGTCGCCATCCTTCGCTACGGCCCGGCGTGGGGCACCTTCGTGGCCTGGGTGGCGTTGGCCAGCACCGACTTCGTGGACGGGTGGGTGGCCCGACGCCAGGGGGTTACGACCTCAGGGGCTTTCCTCGATCCCCTGGCCGACAAGTTTCTGGTGCTCGGCGCCCTGGTGGCCCTGGCCGCCGGTGGCCAGGTGGGATGGTGGCCGCTTGCGCTGATCGGTGGTCGGGAAGTGATCATCAGCGCCTACCGCTCCGTCGTCGCCCGCCAGGGCGTCTCGGTGCCGGCCCGCTCGTTGGGCAAGGCCAAGACCGCAGCCCAAGACGTGGCCATCGCCTTCCTCCTGCTTCCCCTGACCGGAATCGGTCACGCCTGGTTGGGCCAGGACCTCCTGTGGGTGGCCGTCGTCCTGGCACTGGTCAGCGGCGCCCAGTACCTGCTCGACAGCCGCCACCAGCCGGTCTCCCCGTTGCCTGTGCCCACCCTGGGCCCGACTGCTCCGCTGAGTCAGGCCATGGGCGAGTCCAGCGACGGCTACTTCCCGTCCTGATCGCGCCGGTGAGGAGGACCCGTGCGCTGTGAGGTCGTGGCCATCGGCACCGAACTGCTCCTCGGTCAGATCGTCGACACCAACTCTGCGTGGATCGGCGAGCAGCTGGCCCTGGCCGGCATCGACAGTCACTTCCAGGTCAAGGTGGGGGACAACAAGGCCCGCATGGTGACCGCCCTGCGGGTGGCCCTCGACCGCTCCGAAGCCGTCATCTGCTGTGGGGGCCTGGGGCCCACTCAAGACGACATCACCAGGGAGGCCATCGCTGAGGTCATGGGCGTCCAGCTGGTCCACGACGACGAGGTGGCCCAGCGGATTCGGGACATCTTCTTTCGCTCGCAACGGACCATGTCCGATAACAACCTCCGCCAGGCGGCCGTCCCCACCGGGGCCCAGGTCATCGTCCAGACAACCGGTACGGCACCCGGGCTGATATGTCAGGTCGGAGACAGGGTGGTCTACGCCGTCCCCGGCGTGCCCGCCGAGATGACCGAGATGCTCGGGCGGGCGGTCCTGCCCGATCTGGTGGCTCGCTCGGGGGCTCCGGCGACCATCCGCAGTCGAACACTGCGGACCTGGGGTCTGGCCGAGTCGGCCCTGGCCGAGCGCATCGCCTCCCGCCTGGAGGCGCTCGACGTCTCCGGGGACGCCACCATCGCCTTTTTGGCCAGCGGCATCGAAGGTATCAAGGTCCGAGTGACCGCTCGCGGCACCGGAGCCGATCCCGCGGCGGCGGCCACCGCCGTGCTCGACGCCGAGGAGGCCGAGGTGCGGGCCCTGCTCGGCTCGGCGGTCTTTGGCACCGACGACGAGACCATGGAGGCCGCCGTCGGCCGCCTGCTGGTGGCGGCCTCGTCGACCCTGGGCTTGGCCGAGTCGGTCACTGGTGGTCTGATCGCCAGTCGGTGCACCGCAGTGCCCGGTGCCAGCGACTGGTTCCGAGGTTCAGTCGTCTCCTACGCCACCGCAGTGAAACGCGATGTCCTCGCCGTCGAAGCCGACACCGCGATCAGCGAGGCCGCCGTTCGAGAGATGGCCGAGGGGGCGCGCCGGGTGCTTGGAGCCGACGTGGCCCTGGCGGTGACCGGCGTCGCCGGGCCGAGTGAAGCTGACGGGGAGCCGGTCGGCACGGTGTGGATCGGCGTGGCCGACGCCACCTCCACCGTGGCGCAGCGCATCTTCCGGCCCGGCAGTCGGGACCGGGTGCGCCAGATCACGGCCATCAGTGCCATGGATCTGTTGCGTCGCCACCTTCTCGGCTAAGGCGTCACGCGTCAAGACGTGGGGCAGGAGCACTGCTCGCTGTGGGGGCATACGAGTCAAAGACGGGCCACTCCGTGCCGACCAGCAAGGCGGCCCCCGCTCGATTGCACCCCACCCCGACCCTCCCAACACCCATCCCGACCCATCGACCGGGCCCGTCCAACCCATGTGGCGGGGCCGTCCAAACGGTCATCGGGAACGTGGGTCCGGGCCCGTCCAGACGGTCATCGCGAACTTGGGGGCGGGATTCACCGTGGCGGTGGAATGGCGCCCCCAAGTTCGCGAAAGACCTGGCCGCGGCGCTGGGTATTTGGAGATGGCCGAGTCGGGATCACCAGAGGTCAGGGGCGGCGATAGGCCTGCAACTGCTCGTAGAGCGCCAGGAGGGCCTCCACTCGGGCTATCTCGGTGGTGGTGAACTCCTGGTGCAAGGATCGGGCAACGAAGACCACCCGCCCGGCCAGGCCGGTGCCGGCGTCGGGGACGGCGAGGAGCCAGACCTCGTCAGGCAGGCGGTCGGAGAGGTGGGCCGGCAGCTCTACAGTGCGCATGGCGATGGCTCCGCCGCGCTCGATGGCGAAGCGGCCGGCTTCGTTGTCGGATGCCTTCGCCATGGTCGAGACCCAGGCCACGGGGGAACCGCACAGTTCGCCGACGGCCCGGGCCAGGCCTTCGTCGGTGGGATCAGGGGGAAGGGCTATGAGCCGCGCCACGTGACCTAGGGCGGACACCACCGGGTCGGCCGGGGTGGTGTTCCAGTGGGACAGCACGCTGCCCGCCCCGTTGGCGGTCAGCTCATGGCGGAGCCGGTCGAAGTCGCCGTCGTCAGGAAACTCGATCGTCAGGTCGTCGATTGCCGCGGTGACCCCGGAGCGGTGGACGTCGATCGACACGATGTTGCCG
>JALZAH010000455.1 GCA_030948425.1 Actinomycetota bacterium | reverse complement strand
CCGCTGCCGCCACGCGTGACGGCCACGAGAATCACAACCAGCCCGACAACCACCACGCCAAGCGCCACCCGGGAACGACCATCGATTCGGACAGACACAACCGTCCTCCCACACCGTCACTATCCGCCGAGAACCCCACCGGCGACGAAGATCAGCATACCTCGGAGATAACTACGACTACCTGTAACAGGGGCTCGCCGACCTCGTTGAGGTACCGTATCGTGCCGAACCTCGGGCGACGGACGTCGCTAAGAGTAACGTCGCTCCCTGGCGCAGAGAACGATAGTTATTGTACTCGTCTGGCCAATATGTCCTGCAGGCGAGGGAAAAATTCACGGGCTCGAATATGGGCTCATACCGTCAACCCCCCCGGGGTCGCCACACGTAGCTGTGACGACCCCCATCCCGGGCTCAACCAGCACCAGCCAACCCCGACAGGAGGGGAACACAATGACCCACGACCGACTGATCCACCTCGCAGAGCTAGCCGAAGAAGCCGCCGACTAAGCGACAACCCGAGCTGGACCCGGCAGCCGGCCGAAGCCGCCAGCACCGTCCGGCGCATGGCCGACCAAGAAGCCCGAGAACGACGCCCACGTCCACGTCCACGGGCTGCTCGACGAGATCCACAAGCAGATGGGTGGCAACCGCTGGCTGAGCTGATCCGCCTAGAAGGAAATTTGATCTCCGCCTGATCGTGCCACCCTGCACCTCTCTTGGATTGCTGGTTACTCCGAGCCCCAGCACCGGACACCACGATCCTAGAACGACTGCCGTGGTCCGCGATTCGACATCGTCGCTCAGCCGGGCCAAGTACCGTTATCGAACTATGGAAGAAGTCGGCGCTCGACATTTACGACGGTGACGAGCCGGGAGCGTACAGGGGAGCCGGACGAGGCGTAGTCGACGCCTTGGTCGACCCGTTCGGGGTCAGCCCGGAGATCCGTCGCAGCGGGTGTAGTAGCTGCCGGGGTGGCGGAGCCCTTGACCGTTGGCCCCGGTGACCGGCAGGCTCTGCTAGCCCGACACCTCGAGGAGTCCCCGGTTGTGCGTCCCGCCCGCCGGGTTGGGCACCGAAGTACGCCTCGACCGCGTAGGCGGGGTTCATGGATGTGCTGCGGGGTGCCACAGCCGGTGGGGGGGCGCTGCTGGAAGATGCCCACGCTGTCGTGGTCGTTACCCATGCCGTCATTGGCCAAGCCCAACGACGCCGGCACCGCAGCGTTGGCAAGGTTCCGAACCCTGACTCGCCTGTCGTCCATGGCCACGCAGAAGGCTGGACACTGGCAGTGTTCCTGGCGGCCGTGTTCATCGTCATCCTTCTCATCGCCCTGGGCGACGCGCAGATGCAGCCGCCGTAACCCTGCGGGTCGGTCGGGTGCGGCGGGTTCGCGACTCCAGCAGGGCGTGCTCCGGGCGGCGTCCCCCGTCACTGCTGATGACCGCCTATGTCCAGACGATCATCGGGGCGTCATCCTGCCATCTTCGACACCAGAACAGGTCCGAGGGGGCTCCGGCGGGTGAGCCTGGGCGCGAACCAGCTTCGAACCACCCGCGTGGGTGTAGTACCCGACGTGCTCTTCGGCCTCCACGGGGCCGCAGGATTCCCATTCGATCCTCGCCTCGTCGCCGCCGACCTCTTGGATCGTCGCCGCCATCCCCGGGTCATACGCGAGCGCGTCACCGCAGCGATCTGCTTCGCCGTCATCGAGTAACCGATCCCGGGCGCCCGTCGCCGCCAGCATGGCCCGCTGGTTCGGCCAGCCGAGCGCCCATCTTCAAGATCACCTCATCGAGTCCCGCCCCGGCCCCCTAGCGTCTTGGTCACCCACGTCAGCGCCATCCAACACGACGTTTGCGACACTCCGGTGCGGGACTTGGTGGCCAGCCCACCGATGACCACCCGCCCCGGCCACGGGGAGGCACTGCACAACCCGGGAGGACTCAGGCCGCGTCGAGCACCTGGTCATCGACCGGGTGTACATGGTGGTGGGGGGACGCGTGGTGGCCCGAGCCGGCGGCGCGGCGATACGTCGCTCAGCCGACCGCAACATCACCCACCTCCACAGTGAACGCCGTGCCCATCCCACGACCACCGCTACCTCGTGGCAGCCGTTGGTAGGTTGGTTGCCGGAAGGTCACACGTGGTCGAGGGAGAGGAAGCTACGAGCATGAACGGGATCTTGGGTGCCGCCGAGTTCGAACTGCTCCGAAAGGACTTCTCTACCAATCCCGCCTACCGGCTGGCGCAGAACGCGGTCACGCGCGTCGCCGTCGATGACGTGGCCATCAGCAGGGAGATCATCAACGCCACCGACCACTCGCTGTCTACTCTCCTCGATGACTGGAAGGTCACCAATCAGCAGCGAAGCGGCCGATGCTGGCTGTTTGCCGGGCTCAATCTGCTGCGGGTCGGCGCCATGAAGAAGATGGGGCTCAAGGATTTCGAGTTCTCGCAGAACCATGCCATGTTCTGGGACAAGATCGAGCGAGCCAACTATTTCCTCGAAGCCGTCATCGACACGGCCGACCGTGAGCCTGACGACCGGACCGTCGCCTACCTGCTCGAGTCGGTGGCCAACGACGGCGGCCAGTGGAACATGTTCGTGGCCATCGTCAACAAGCACGGACTCGTCCCCCAAGCAGTCATGCCTGAGACGCACAGCTCGTCCAACACCGGTCGGATGAACTCGGTCTTGCGCAGCCTTTTGCGCCAAGGGGCCAAGTCGTTGCGGGAGGAATCTGTCCGAGGCGTCGACCAGGCCCGGACCGAGAAGGCGAACATCCTCCAAGTCATCTACCGGGTGCTCTGCATCCACCTCGGGACCCCGCCGGACCGGTTTGACTGGCAGTGGGTCGACAAGGACCGAGAGTTTCACCGCGACGGAATGCTGACTCCGCAGGAGTTCGCGGGGAGGTACGTCAAGCTGCCGCTTGAGGACTACACCTGCCTCGTCCACGACCCCCGGTCGTCGAGCCCGACGGGCAGAACGTTCACGGTCGAGTACCTCGGCAACGTGCTCGGTGCTCCGCCGGTCACCTACCTCAACGTCGACATGTCGGTCATCAAAGACATCACCTCGCGGACCCTCCAGGGGGGTGAACCGGTTTGGTTCGGCTGTGACGTCGCCAAGATGATGAGCAACGAGTACGGCGTGTGGGACGCCGACCTCTACGACCTCCCTTCGGTCTACGACACGGCCTTCACCCTCGACAAGGCGAGCCGTCTCATCTACCACGAGACTCAGATGACCCATGCCATGCTCTTCACGGGAGTCGACGTCGTCAACGGCGTCAACCGCAAGTGGCGGGTGGAGAACAGCTGGGGAGCAGAGAAGGGCAAGGATGGCTTCTACACCATGAACGATTCGTGGTTCGACGAGTACGTCTTCGAGATCTCGGCGCGGTGCGATCTGCTCCCTGAGCCGCTACGACAGGCACTCGGTGCCAAGCCGTTGGTCCTACCAGCATGGGACCCGATGGGTGCCCTGGCCCGTTAGCCTCCTACGCCCGCCTGTCGGGTTGATCTGAGCAACGCAGGCCAGGTTCTGCACGTGGTCGACGCCCTCGACGCTTCCGCCGGGAGTCGTTGGAGTCAGAGGTCTGGGGTGAGGATTGGTCCTGGTTGGCCGCCGACCTGATCGCCCGGGTGCGGGGAGGGAGATACCACGGTGGTCACGACTGAGGCAGCCGAGCAGATCGTCTCGGCGGCGTGGCCGGTACGGTTGGGCTTCACCGCCATCGCCACCACAACAACCCCTTACGTCTGGACTCCCCCGGAAGGTCCCCGGCTACTTCTTGAATGCGTCCTTGACGTTCTCCCCCGCCTGCTTCAAATTTCCCGACGTCTCATCGCCCTTGCCCTCGGCCTCGAGCGAGCGGTCATCAGACGCTTTACCCACCTCCTTCTTCGTCTTCCCCTTCCCACTCTGAAGCTTGTTCTTGATCTTGTCGACTGCGCTCACGGTGAGCCTCCTCGCTCTTGTCCTTAGGTCTACACCCTCACCCGACCGGGTGATGACCATGGCCCGGGGGATGTTTCCCGGCATTGGTGGCATTTGCCGCTTTTGGTCCGAGGTGGCTCGCCCTGAGCACGGGTCTCCGAGCACCGACGCCCCTGGGGCATCGCCACTGCGAGAATCCGCATGCCCCAAGCCGGGTGCCACGTGACGAAGCGACATGGATTCTGAGACAGACTTGCTCCCTCATGCGGTGACCCCCTCGAGCGATGGCAGCGCCAGGCCGTCAAGGACGAGGCCCAGCGGCTCGCGAACCTGGAGAAAAGTACCGGAGCGCCGGCCCTGGCCTATTGGCGACTTCGCACGAGCAAGGTAGCGTCGGCCACCGTGGGCCTGCTCAGCCGTCGCCAAGCCGATGCCGACGCCGTCTCGGTCGCCGTCGGGGGCTCGCCGTCGCCGGATGCCCTCCCGGGCCGGCTCCGAGTAGGCGCCGTGACCTCACCGAGCGGTGCCGACGACAACAACGATGACGCCGCGTTGACGTCGGGCGTGTTGCTCAGCCCATTGCCTCCTCAACTCGTTCAGCTCGTCGTCCACCTCCCCCGTCGGTCGTGGCCGACCGTCGACCAAGAGCTTCCCGCCCTCGTCGATCCCGTGCGGCCCGGACGTTTCGGAGTGACGTGGGCCGTTGTGGCCGTCATCGCCGGTGCCACGCGAACGGTCACCGCCACCCAGTGGCAGGACCCGGCGAGCAGCTGGGATTCCGGGCCCGGAGGCGCCCACGACCGAGCCGTTGTCGAATGGCTCCGACGTACGCGCCGTGAGGGGAGCGACTTCGACGACGGCTTGGCCATGTCGATGCCAGGCGTGGCTGAACGGTTGGCGAAGCTCGGCTGGAGCTGACTCGCCCGCTACGGGGACGGTGATGCTGATGAAACCGACCACCTTCGTGCTCCTGGGGCCGTCGCTGGCCGTACGGCGACGGGTTCAGGCGCTCGGAGAGGCATCACCTGATCATTCGGAGCGCCCGGGGCCCGCCCACACCTTTCGCTTGGGCAAGCTGGCTGTGTCAGCCGCCGGTGGTGGTCGCTCGAGGCCCTTGGCGGCCCGGAAGGAGGATACCCTCGCATTCTGGGCACAGGGCCCAGTCCGTCTGGACGAAGGAATCACCCTCGAACGGACGTTGACAACGCCCGCAGCGTCGTTGGGCAAGAGGAACGGCCTGGTCGCTTTCGGTGTGCACGTTGCCGCCATCTTCGGTGCCCGGCGCGTCAATCTGGGTTCTCATCGGAACCCCCAATCTTCCCCGTAGGAAGGGGTACTTTCACCCAAGGTGAGCTGCCAGCATGGTAGCGCCTGAGGCGCCGCAAACGCGCCTTGCCGCCATGAAGGCGACCGCAAAGGTCGTTATCGGCGGGCGACCAACCTCTTCATCGACAATCTGGGCCACTAGCTGGTCCGCCCGCCGCGCAGCACAGTGACGCCGGCGAACAGCGTGGCTTAGGCGTCATCGTGGTGGGATCGGGTGCCCCGCCGGTTGCCGAGCCTCTCGACGACCCGCCCGACGCGCTCGGTCGTTCCCTGGAGAGGGCCGAGGGTGTCCGACAGGGTGCCGATCGTGCCCTCCAGGCTCTTGATGGAGCTGTCGAGCGACGCCAGTGTGGGCACCAGGGTACCCAGGTGGCTGACGGGCTCGATGACCTTCACCAGACCTTCAAGCGTCGAGCCCAGCTCGGCCAGCTGCTCGAGTGCCGGCGCCACCCGGGCCAGAGACTCAAGGGTCTCGCTCAGCTTGGCCAGCGCCTCGAGGGTGGTGCCCAACTCGGCCAGCTGCTGGAGTGCGGGGACGATGCCGGCGATGTCGACCAGCGTCTCGTCGAAGGCGGCGATCCGCTCGATCGCCGGGACGGCGGCGCTGAGGCGCTGCAGGGACGGGATCACCGCCGGCAGGTCCAGCAGAGCCTGAAGGTTGGTGTTGAGCTCTTCGGCCAGGTTCCTCAAGGCGTCCCCTCCGGTTGGCAGCCAGTATGCCTTCCGCACCCGGGCCCCGAAGGCCCATCTGAACTGGCACGCGCCTCCGTAGACCGGTCGTGGATTTCGACATCGACACCTACATGCGAGTCGGCGGTCGCTTGGAGCTCGATGGCCTCGACCTGGATGACGGCTTCCGCGACCAGCCTCTCGACGCCGGCACCTTGCGGTGCTTGCAGTACATGCACGACATCGAGAACCACACGGTGTGCTACCTGCGTGACGTCTTGGTCACCGACGCCCATCAGGATCCTGAGATCACCACGTTCCTGACCCTGTGGAACTACGAGGAGCACTGGCACGGCGAGGCGCTCGGGCGGGTGCTGGCTGCCCACGGACAGCCCGCCGGACGATCCCGGATCGCCAACGTCCGTCGACAGCTGGACCGCTTCGACCGGCTCCGCCCGGTCACCTTCGTCCTGGGCTCGGTGCTGGTCCCCGACATGGTCGCCATCCACATGGTGTGGGGAGCCATCAACGAATGGACCACCCAGGCCGGCTACAGTCTGCTGGCCCGCAAGGCCAAACACCCGGTGCTGAGCGAACTGCTCAAGCGCATCATGCGCCAAGAAGGCCGACACATCGATTTCTATGCCACCGAGGGCGGCCGGCGCCTGGCCGGGTCACGGATCTCTCAGCGGGTGACCCGCGCCGCCCTGCGCCGGTACTGGCGCCCGGTAGGCCACAAGGTGCGCCCTGATGCCGAGATCAGCTTTCTGGTCGACCATCTCTTCTCCGATCCGCAGGGAATGAAGGCAGCTGACCGGATCGATCGCAACGTCGACCGACTGCCCGGGCTGGAAGGGCTGCACCTGGTTCGCAATGGTCTCGCTCGCTACGCCTCCTGAGGGCGCTGCCCCTCGACCGTGACGATTGGCGTTCAACCCGCTTGTAGACTCGTAGTCCCAGGTAACCGAGGTGGAGGACCGTGGCCGAGATCGACAGTGAGTTCGTGCGTGAGACGTTCTTGGAGTTCTTCCGCGCCCGGCATCACACGGTCATCAAGGGGGCGTCGGTCCTGGCCCGCGACGACCCCACCCTGCTGTTCGTCAATGCCGGCATGGCCCCCCTCAAAGACTATTTCACCGGAGTCCGACCGCCGCCCACGCCGAACCTGACCAACATCCAACCCTGCATCCGCACCATCGACATCGATGACATCGGCGACCGTCACCATCTGACGTTCTTCGAGATGATGGGGAGCTGGTCGATCGGCGAGTACTTCAAGGACAAAGCCATCGAGCTGGCCTACGAGCTGATGATCGACGGGTTCGGCTTCGACCCTTCCCAGCTGTATGTCACGGTGCACGAAGGCGACGAGGCGCTCGGCGTGGACGCCGACGAGGAGTCCGAGCGGGCTTGGGCCCGGGTGGGCATGCCGGCGGACCACATCGTCCGTCAACCCACCGTCGACAACTTCTGGGGCCCGGCCGGTGACTCGGGTCCGTGCGGGCCGTGCACCGAGATGTTCCTCGACACCGGCGACGCCTACGGGGAGCCCTACCGGCCCGGCGGACCCTTCGACACCCACCGCTACATCGAGATCTGGAACGCCGGTGTGTTCATGGTCTACGACAAGGGCCTCGACGGCAGGCTCAGCCCCCTGCCGTTCAAGAGCGTCGACACCGGTTCGGGCCTCGAGCGTGTCACCCTGGCGCTCAACGGATTCGACAACCTCTACGAGACGGACCTCCTGGCCCCGGTCGTCGCCGCCGTCAAGGCCGTGCTGGGGGAGACGGGGCCCACCGACAAGCACCACCGGATCATCGCCGACCACCTCCGGGCATCGGTGGCCATCATGTCCGAAGGAGTCAAGCCCAGCAATGAGGGAGCCGGGTACATCCCTCGCCGCCTGCTGCGCCGTTCCGCCACCTTGGCCCTGACCCGGGGCCAGACCCGCTTCGAGTACCGGCCCATCGTCGAGGCGATCGTCGAACGCCTCGGGCAGCACTATCCCCGCTTCGCCTCCGAGCGGGCAGCCGTCGAGGACTCCGTCGGTGCGGAGATGGCCGAGTTCGAGGGTGCGCTCAAGCGGGGCCTGGGCCAGCTTGACGACCTGCTCGCCAAGCGCGATCGCCTCAGCGGAGCCGACGCCTACCGACTGTGGTCTACCTATGGGCTGCCGGTCGAGATCGCCGCCGAGTTGGCCACCGAACAGGGCGTCCCCGTCGACCTCGGCAACCTCGAGGAGGAGCGCAGGCGTCACCAGGACGACAGCAGAGGGACGCGCCCCGAGCGTCGAACGGGGCCCAACGATCCCCTGCCGGCGTCTGTCCTGGCGCTGCGCTCCACCTCCTTCGTAGGCTACGACTCGCTCGAGGCCGACGCCGAGGTCCTCGCTGTCGTCGGGGGCCCAGAGCCGCTCGGTGTCGGTGACGAAGCCGATCTGATCGTCGACCGCACCCCTTTGTACGGCGAGAGTGGCGGTCAGGTCGGCGACCACGGTCGGGTGGACGGTCCTAACGGCTGGGGGTCGATCACCGACACCCTCGTGCATCGAAGCGGCATGTTCCTGCACCGGCTGCGCATCGAGGAGGGAACCATCGCCGTCGGCCAACGGGTCCACCTCCAGGTCCAGGCCGACAACCGGGTGGCGACCGCCGCCAACCACTCGGGCACCCACCTGGTCAACGCCGCCCTCCGCCGGGTGCTGGGCGACCACGTCCACCAGGCCGGCTCGCTCGTCGACCCGGTGCGGTTGCGCTTCGACTTCACCCATCCCAAGCCCTTGTCCGCCGACGAGACCGACGAGATCGAGCGGCTGGTCAACGACTGGGTGCTCGGCGACCTGGACCGTCGGGTCAGGGTCATGACCCCGGCCGACGCCATCGCCTCGGGAGCGACGTCGCTCGATGGCGAGACCTACCCCGACGAGGTCCGGGTCATCAGCTTCGGCGGCGTGTCCACCGAGCTGTGCGGCGGTACCCACGTGGCCCACACGGCGACGCTCGGGATGTTCCGGATCGTGTCGCAGGAGAGTGTGGCCTCGGGCGTCCGGCGCCTCAGTGCCTTCACCCGTCGGGCCGCGGTGGACTACTCCCTCGATCAGGCCCGAACCCTGAGCGCGGTCAGCACCACCGTCAAGTCCTCGCCACGCGATGTCGTCGCTGCCGTGGAGCGCCTGGTCACCAGGGCAGCGACCAGATCGGCGGCCAGAGCCGACCCCGCGGCGCTGGCTCCTGGCGCCCTCACCGAGGTCACCGCCGGTACCTATGACATCGCCTACGGCGTCGTTCCCGTCGACGCCAAGGGGCTACGCCCGGCTGCCGCCACCGCCTCGAAGACGACCGACCGGGTTGCGGTGGTGTGGACGGCCACCAACCCGGCCACCATGGTGGTCGCCATTCCCCGGCGTTACGCGGACCGCCTGGACGCTGTGCAGATCCTCAAGTCCGTCCTCGGGCCCTTCGGTGGCTCCGGCGGTGGGGCACCGGCCATGGCCCAAGGCGGCGGAGCGACGCTTCCCGATGCCTCCCGGGTGGCGATCGCCCTCACCGAGGCCATCACCGCCAGCTGACCACTCAAGGGACGTGGGCCTCCGACGTCGCGCACACCGCCGGCGGAGCGTCCACCGCACACGACAGCGGCTGACGGCCGATGGGCGCCCGCCGGTCAGCGGGCAGGGCGCCGTCGTCGGGGTTGCGGATGGTGACCGCCGCCAGGACGCCGGCGATCGCACACAGGCAGGCGGCGACAACGACCGCCACCCGGAAGCCGTGGCCCAGGAGGTGGGGGTTGAGGTAGGCCCCGCCGGCGATCCCGGCGAGCGGGGGGAGCACGGCGACGGCGATCAGTCCGGCGATGCGGGCGACATCGTTGTTGACCGCCGAGGCCAGCCCGGCGTGCTCGGCGGGGGCGGCAGCCAGCGCGGTGGCGGTGAGGGGAGCCACCGTCACGGCCAGACCGAGGCCGAGGATCACCACTCCGGGCAGCACCCCCTCGACGTAGCCGGCAACCACCGGGGCCCGGGTGAGCAGGACGAGACCGGTGCCGACGATGACCGGCCCGACACTCATCTGCAGGCGGGGCCCGATGCGGGCCGCCAACCTTCCCGAACGGGCCGACAGGACCAACATGATGGCCGTGACCGGCAGCAGAGCGATCCCCGCGGCCGTCGGTGAGTAGTGCCGGCCGACCTGCAGCTCGGTGGGCAACAGGAACAGGGCGGCAGTCAGCGCCCCGTAGATCACGAAGGTGACCCCGTTTGCGGCACTCAGCTGACGACCCCGGAAGATGCCGAGGGGCAGCATGGGATGGCGGCGGTGGCCCTCCACGAGGATCACCGCGACCACGGACAACGCTCCCAGCGCCAGCGACACGGCGATCGCCGGTGACGACCAGCCCAGCACCGGGCCTTCGATCAGCCCGTAGGTGAGTGCCGCCAGGGCAACGAGGATCAGGGCGGCGCCGGTCAGATCGGGGCGTCCGGTCGCTGAGGGGTCCCGTGTCTCGGGCACGTGCCGGGCGCTGATCCACAGCACGGCGGCAGCGACGGGCAGGTTGATGTAGAAGACCCACCGCCACGAGGCCAGACTGATCAGCTCGCCGCCCACGAACGGTCCGGCGGCGGCGGCCACCCCGCCCAGGCCCGACCACGCCCCGATGGCGCGGGCCCGGTCCTCGGCCACGAAGCTGGCCTGGAGGATGGCCAGGCTCCCGGGGGTCAGCAGCGCACCGCCGATCCCCTGCAGTATCCGAGCGGCGATGAGGGCGGAGGCGCTCGGGGCGATACCGCACAGCGCAGACGCCACCGCAAACCAGGCCACCCCGATGGTGAAGCACTTCTTGCGTCCGTAGCGGTCGCCCAGGGACCCGCCGAGCAGGAGCAGACCGGCCAGGGTCAAGGTGTAGCCGGTCGCCACCCACTGGATCGAGGAGACGCCCACATGGAACGATCGGCCGATGTGGGGCACGGCGATGCCCACGACGGTGGCGTCGAGGGATGCGACCCCCGAACCGAGGACAGAGGCGGCCAGCACCCAGCGGGCGGCGGGCGTGCCCCAGTGGAGCCCGTCGCTCTGCGTCGTGGCCGTCAGTCCTCTTCGACGCTGATCGCCGCCTTGGGGCACACGGCGACGGCGGCGTTGACCTTGGCCCGCAGATCAGGCCCGGGGTGCTCGTCGAGGATGTAGAGGTTGTCGTCGTCGCGCAGCTCGAAGACCTCGGGGGCCTCCATCATGCACAGTCCGTTGCTCTCGCAGAGTTCATAGTCGACGACGACACGCATCAGGTTGCCTCCCGGCATGGCTCCCGTCCCGGTGACCCGGGTCGGCGCCGATGGTACCCCGACCCCGACCGCTCCGGCAGGCTCAGCGGCCGCCCTCGACGCCGGCCGCCACCTCGGCCAACGCCGGCGCCAACTCTCGCCAGGCGTCATCGGGCACGCCCCGGGGGTCCTCGGGGATGGCCTGGATGCTCACATGGTCGGCCCCGGCATCGAAGTGAGCCTGGACCCTGGCCATGATGGCGTCGACATCGCCCCACGCCACGATGGTGTCGATCAGTCGGTCACTGCCCCCGTCGGCGAAGTCGTCTTCGGCGAAGCCCAGCCGACGCAGGTTGTTCTGATAGTTGGGCAGGCCGACGTAGGTCTTCGTGTGGGTGCGACCTATCTCCCGGGCTCGCGCCGGGTCGGTCTCGACGACCACCGCCTGCTCGGGGCACAACAGCGGTCCGGTCCCGAGGATCTCCCGGGCGGTGGCGGTGTGCTCGGGCGGCACCAGGTAGTTGTGGGCGCCGTCGGTCTTCTCGGCGGCGAGGGCGAGCATCTTCGGTCCGAGGGCGGCCAGCACCCGGCGGACCGGGGTGGAGGGTCGTTGAGCGATGTAGGGAGAGGCGTCCATGGCGTCGAGGTAGGTGCGCATGGCAGCCAGGGGCTTGTCGTAGGTGTGCCCTCGCAGGCCTTCGACCAGGGTTTGGTGGCTGACACCGAGGCCGAGCACCACCCGCTCGGGGAACGCTTCGGTCAACCCCTTCACCCCTCCGGTCATCGTCACCGCATCGCGGGCCCAGATGTTGGCTATGCCGGTGGCCAGGACCAGGCGCTCGGTGGCGGCCAGAAGCATCCCCATGTGGAACATGACGTCACGTCCAGCCACCTCGGGCACCCAGATGGCCCCGTAGCCGAGCTCCTCGAGCTCGCAGGCCAGCTCTTGGGCCTCGGACAACGCCACCGAGTCGAGGGCACCGGTCCAGATGCCGATGGGGGCCAGGGCGAGGTTCATGGGGACCACCGTAGGAGATCGGACGGGACATCTCAGAGCGACGGGCGGCGGTCGGTTTCGTTGAAGGTGACCAGTGAGGGCCCGCAACGGCCCGGCCCCACCCGGCAGATGGAGGCCGTGTCCAGGTGCATCCGCCAGCTGGCCTCCACCCCCACACCCAGGGCCCAGGCCACAGCCGCCTTGATCGGTGACACGTGGCTGACCACGACCACGTCAACGGTGGTGGCCTCGGCCCACAGCTCTTCGCAGGCGGAGCGCACCCGGAGGTCCAGGTGGCGATGACTCTCGCCTCCCTCCGGGCGCCACGCCGGGTCGGTCAGCCATCGATCCCAGATCTCGGCGGGGACGTCGCCCAGCGCCAGACCGTCGTAGACGCCGTAGTCCATCTCCACCCACCGCTCGTCGACGGTGACGGGGGGCCCGAGGCGGTCGGCGGTCTGGGCGCTGCGAGCCAGCGGGCTGGTGATCACCCGGTGGGCATAGCGAAGAGCGGGGATCGCCCCCAAGGCGTCGGCCTGGCGCTCACCGAGCTCGTCTATGGGCAGATCAAGCCGGCCGAGGAGCCGACGGGATGCGTTGTGGGCCGTCCGTCCGTGGCGGACCAGTATCAGCACGACCGTCCACCGTAACCGCTGCTGTCGAAAGCGGATCGGCCGCCACGGCCTCGTCGCCGGCCTGCTCCGGGGCGTCGTCCCTCCGGCGCCGCACCAAGGTGACGTACCCGACGGCGGCGGCGCCCAGGCAGGCCAGACCCCCGACCCCGAGGCCAAAGCGGGCCCCGAACGCACCTCCGATGACCCCGACCAGCGGCCCGCCGATCGGGGTGGAGCCCTGGAAGGCCACCGACCACAGGGACATGACCCGACCCCGCATGGACGGTTCGGCTTCGAGCTGCAGGATCGCGTTGCCGAGTGACAGGAAGGTGACCGATGCGGCACCGACGAAGAGCAGGACAATGATCTCGACCACCGAGTTGGGGGCTACCGCAGCGAGGAGGATCACCACCCCGAACGCCAACGCGGTGTTGACCAGACGGCTGGGGCTACGCCCGGAGCGACCGGCGGCGATCAGACCACCGACGATCGCTCCCACGCCCTGGGCGGAGTTGAAGAAACCGTAGAGCGCGGATCCCCCACCGAAGGTGTGCTTGGCCATGAGCGGCAGGGTGACCTGGAACTCGTAGGCCAGCATGCCCACCAGACCCATCATGATCAGCGTGTCCCGCAGGACCGGGGTCCTGGCCACATAGCGGAAGCCCTCGAGCAGCTGCCCCTTCATCTTCGTGGCCCGCAACGCCGGAGTCAGCTGGTCCTGGCGGATCAGCTTCAGACCGGCCAGGACGAAGCCGAACGAGATCCCGTTGATGAGAAAGCACCAGCCGCTGCCCACGGCGGCGATGAGCACGCCGGCGATGCCGGGACCGATGGCCCGGGCCACGTTGACCATCACCGAGTTGAGGGTGACGGCGTTGGGCAGCTCGTGGCGACCGACCATCTCGACGATGAAGGTCTGCCGGGTCGGGTTGTCGACCATGTTGATGGTCCCCAAGGACACGGCGAGGATGTACAGCTCCCAGATCTGCAGGTGGCCGCTCAGCTCCAGGCCGGCGAGCAGGAAGGCCTGGGCGCCGGCCAACCCCTGGGTCAGGAACAGGATCCGGTACTTGCCGAAGCGGTCGGCGATGGTGCCACCGATGGGACACAGGACCAAGATGGGCAGCGTCTGCAGGGCGATGACCAGACCGAGCTGAAAACCCGAGTTGGTGAGGCTGAGCACCAACCACGACTGGGTCGTCATCTGCATCCAGGTACCGACCATGGACAGACTCTGGCCGGCGAAGTACATCCGATAGTTGCGGATGCGAAGTGAGGAGAATGTCCTCGCCGTCAGCCCTGACCCCTCAGGCATGGCCCTGCGCAGCCCTCCGGAGGCCATCTTGGTTAGTTACTCTAACGAAGGGTACCGGACCTATCGTGGTACCGGTCGGAGCGCGGAGGTCGGGCAGGATCAGCCGACCACGAGGATGCGCCCGCAGTCGTCGCAGGTGGCCACCGCGTCGGCCGGAAGGTGGTGGAGACGGTCGACCTCGCCCGACGGCAGGGTCAGGAAGCACCCCTGACACTGCGACCCGACCAGACGGGCCACCCCGACCCCACCGAGATGGGAGCGGATCTGCTCGTAGGTGGCCGCCAGATCGACCGGGACCTCGGCGGCCAGGACGTCGCGGCGGTCGGTGAGGGCGGCGACCTCGGTGTCGATCTCGGCTTCGGCGTCGGCGATCCGGGCGGCCAGCTCGTGGCGTAGGGCCTGGGCCTCGGTCCGCTCGGCGCGCAGAACCTCGAGACGGTCGTCGAGCGGTTGACGCTCATCGAGCACCTCGAGGAGGCGATCCTCGAGGTCGGAGCGGCGGGCCTCGAGCGTCCTGACGTCCGCGGCCATGGCCTGCAGGTCCCGGGAGGCGGTGACCTGGCCGCCGTAGAGCCGTTTGTTGACCTCGGCGATCCGGGCTTCGGTGGCCGCCAGGTCGGCCTCCATGGCGTCCTGGCCAACCACCATCTCCGCCAGGGTGGACCCGGTGGCGGCCTCGGCCCCGTCGAGAACCCCCATCCGCTGATCGAGGACCGCAGCCTGGTGCTTGTCGGGGAGGGCCTCCCTGCGGTGCCGGTGGCGGTCGATGTCGATGTCGGTGTCTTGGAGGGCGAGAAGGGCGGCCAGGGCGGAGCTGGTCACCGGCGGGTCCGGTACCGGGGGTTGGCGTTGTAGGAGCCGCCGGCGGAGTGGTCGTCTTTTTGCAGCTGGGCCGAGTTGATGTACTTGCCGTAGCCGCTGGCCTCAGGGCTGAGGAAGGACTGAACCGGTTGATTGGCAACGATGGCGCTCATGATGTCCTGCCAGGTGGTGGCTGGGAAGTTGCCACCGAACACCGAGGAGAGGCCTCCCACGTTGGTCATGGGTGTCTCCCCGGCGGCCGACCCCATCCACACCGTGGTCTCCAGACCGGGCGTGTAGCCGTTGAACCAGGCGTCGTCGGAGTTCTCCGTGGTGCCGGTCTTGCCGGCCGCCGGACGGTTCAGGCCCTTGCCGGCCGCCGTGCCGTTGACGAGGACTCCGGTGAAGGCCTGGGTGGCCTGGCGGGCCACCTGGGACGACACGACCCGGTGACCGGCGTCGCCGCCGGTGTAGATGGTTGCCCCGGCTCGGTCGACGACGTGATCGATGAACGTCGGCGCGTGATACGTCCCGTCGTTGGCCACGGTGGCGTAGGCGGCGGCCATCTCCAAGGGGTGCACGGCCACCGAGCCGATGACGATCGACGGAAACAACGGGACGTTCTCTCTGACCCCCAGGCGGTGGGCCATGTCCGCCACCGCCGGCAACCCCGTCTCATGGGCCAGGCGTATGAAGGCGCAGTTGGTGGACTGGGCGGTGGCGGCAAGGAGGGTCTGGACCCCGCCGCCTGGGCC
>JALZAH010000443.1 GCA_030948425.1 Actinomycetota bacterium | reverse complement strand
CCCTGGCCCAGTTCCTCTTCGGCGACGAGACGTCGCTGATCCAGCTGGACATGTCCGAGTACATGGAGAAGCACACGGTCAGCCGCCTGGTCGGGTCCCCTCCCGGCTACGTCGGCTACGAGGAGGGCGGCCAGCTCACCGAGGCCGTGCGCCGCAAGCCATTCTCGGTGGTGCTCTTCGACGAGATCGAAAAGGCCCACCCCGACGTGTTCAACGCCCTCCTGCAGATCCTCGAGGACGGTCACCTGACCGACTCGCAGGGCCGTTCGGTGGACTTCAAGAACACCGTGATCATCATGACCTCCAACCTGGGAACCGCCGACCTGCGCAAGGCCACCGTGGGCTTCTCCAAGACCAGCGAGGCTCTGACCTACGAGAAGATGAAGGTCAAGGTCAACGATGCGCTGAAGAACCACTTCCGCCCTGAGTTCCTCAACCGCATCGACGACATCATCGTCTTCCACGAGCTGACCAAGGAAGAGGTCACCGAGATCATCGACCTGATGATCCGCCGGGTGCGTGAGCAGCTCGAGAGCCAGGGCCTGGGCTTCGAGATGACCCAGGGAGCCAAGTTCCTCGTCGTCGAGCGAGGCTACGATCCCACGCTCGGTGCCCGTCCACTGCGTCGCGCCCTTCAGCGCTTCGTCGAGGACCCGCTGTCGGAGAAGATCCTGTGGAAGGAGTTCCGGGCGGGCGAGACGATCATCGTCGACGTCGAAGGTGAAGGCGAGGAAGCGACCGTCGTCTTCCGAGCCGTCGAGGGCTTCGAGCCCTCGCCGGTCGAGCTGGCCGGCGCCGGGTCGAACGACTGAGCTCAGCGGTCTCTGACCGTCATCGCCATCGGTCCCCCGGCTGCGGTCCGGGGAAGGGGCGGCGACGACACCGAGCGCAGCCCGATCGGCGCCTGACCGTGCGTCGGGGGCTGACGCTCCTGGTGCTGGCGGTCACGGTCGCTGGGTGCGGCGTCGGCACCGGCGTGGACGTCACCGTCCGGCCCAACGGGACCGGAGTTGTGGGGGTCACGGTCACGCTCGACCCGGCGGCGCTGACCCAGGTCGGGGACCTGGCCGCCCAGCTGCAGACCTCCGATCTGGCCCAGGCCGGCTGGACCGTCGCCGGGCCTCGCGCCGGTCCCGGTGGATCCGAGGTGGTGAGCGCCACCAAACTGTTCGCCACCCCCGCGCAGGCCGGGGTTGACCTGGCTTCGCTGGCCGGCAGCGGTCCGGCGTCCACCCGACCCTTCCGCCTGGACGTGAGTCGCCGGCACACCTTCTGGCACACGTCCCTGGCGGTGAGCGGGACCGTCGACCTGACCTGCGGGGTCGGCTGCTTCGGCGACGCCGGGGTGGCCAAGCAACTGGGGTCGCCCGTCGGGTTGGACCCTGGCGCCCTCAGCTCGCGAAGCGGGCAGAGCGCCGCTCAGGCCCTCACGTTCTCGGTGGTCGTCGAGCTCCCGGGGCAGGTCCGGGCGGCCAGTCCAGGCGTGGTCAATGGCCACGTCGTCTCGTGGACCCCGGTGCTCGGCCAGAGCCTCCATGTGGCGGCGTCCTCCCAGTCGGTGAACCGTGGCGCCGTCACCATCGTCGCCGTCGGTGCCGCCGTGGTCCTGCTCCTCCTCACCGCTGCGGTGGTCGCCCTGGTGCGCCGGCGCACGCCCGGGCGCAGACATGGAAACCGGCACCCGGGATCACCCGGGGGTGTCGCAGCCGGTCTCTAGGGTGGCCCGATGTCCAAGATCCGCACCGTGCACCGCTGCTCCGAGTGTGGATCGGCGAGCCCGCAGTGGGTGGGCCGGTGCCCGGGCTGTGACGCCTGGGGAACCCTGGTGGAGGAGGTCACCGGGCCGCCGGAGCGCGCCGGGCGGTCCGGCTCCCTCGGGGGCGGACGTACCGACTCGATCGGGACTGCGCCGGTCCGCCTGGCCGATTTGGACCTGGGGGCGGCAGCGCCGTTCCCCACCGGGATCGACGAGCTCGACCGGGTCCTCGGCGGGGGACTGGTCCCCGGTTCGGTGACCCTGGTCGGCGGCGAACCCGGCATTGGCAAGTCCACCCTGCTGCTGCAGGCCCTGGCGGCCATGGCCGGCGGGGGTCGCCGGGCATTGCTCGTCTCCGCCGAGGAATCAGCTCAGCAGGTGGGCCGCAGAGCGGTCCGACTGGGTCTGGACGACCCCGGGTTGTGGCTGGTGTCGGAGACCACGCTGGCCGGCGTGGGCGCCGCCGCCGACGCCGTCAAGGCTCAGGTGATGGTGGTGGATTCGATCCAGACGATCTGGGATCCGGAGCTGGAGTCTACCCCTGGGTCGGTCACCCAGGTCCGGGGTTGCGCCCACGCCCTGGCCGGCCTGGCCCGGGACCGCAACATGGCCGTGCTGCTGGTCGGTCATGTGACCAAGGACGGGGCCCTGGCCGGGCCCCGGGTCCTCGAGCACCTGGTGGACACCGTCATCAGCTTCGACGGTGACCGCCACCACGCCCTTCGCCTGGTGCGCACCGTCAAGCACCGCTTCGGTGCCACCGGCGAGCTGGGTCTGTTCGAGATGACCGAGGAGGGCCTGATCGGGGTTCCCGACCCGAGCGGGCTGTTCCTCGGTGACCGCGGCGAGCCCACCCCGGGTTCGATCGTCTTCCCGGCCATGGAGGGTTACCGCCCACTGCTCGTGGAGATCCAGGCTTTGGTGACCGCCCCCCCCACCAACCAACCCGCCCCCCGACGGTCCGTGTCGGGCCTCGACGCCAACCGTCTGGCCCTCCTCGTCGCCGTTCTGGCCAACCGGGCTGGGATCAGGCTCGGTGACCAGGACGTCTACCTGTCGGCCGTCGGGGGGGTGCGGATCAGCGAACCAGGTTCCGACCTGGCCGTGTGCCTGGCCCTGGCGTCGGCGGCCCGCGGGCGGCCCCTGCCCCATGACCTGGTGGCCATCGGCGAGGTCGGGCTGGGGGGCGAGTTGCGCCAGGTGGCCCACACCGCCCGGCGCTTGGCCGAGGCCGGCAGGCTCGGTTTCACCAGGGCCGTGGTCCCCTCCTCAGCACCCCCAGGAGGTCCGATCGAGGCGGTGCGTGCCCCTACCCTCGCCGAGGCCGTCGCCGCGATCCTGGGGCCTCGGGGGGCCACCGCCCCGGGCACGGATCCGCAAAGCGGTCACAGGGCCACCCCGGCTTCCCGGTAGTGTCGTTGGGTGGAGGCGCTCGACCCAACGATGGTGGCGGCGTTGAGCGCCATCGCTCCCGGGCGGCCCCTGCGCGAGGGTCTGGACCGGATCCTGCAGGCCAACAAGGGGGCGTTGGTCATCGTCGGCGACGGTCCCGAGGTGCTGGAGATCTGCTCGGGCGGGTTCCTGGTCGACTCCAGCTTCAGCCCGCAGCGCATGTCCGAGCTGGCCAAGATGGACGGCGCCATCATCGTGGCCTCCGATGCCGGGCGCATCGCCCGGGCCAACGTGCACCTGGTGCCCAACCCGACGGTGCCGACCACCGAGACCGGCACCCGACACCGCACGGCCGAGCGGGTGGCCCGCAGCATCGACGTGCCCGTCGTTGCCGTGTCCGAGGACATGTCGGTCATCACCTTGTACCGGGGCGCCCACAAGCACGTCCTGGCCACCGTGGCTCGCTTGTTGGGCCGGGCCAACCAGGCGTTGCAGACCCTGGAGCGCTACCGGGAGCGGCTGAACGCGGTCACGGCGTCGCTGTCGGCGCTCGAGGTCGAGGACCTGGTCACCCAGCGCGAGGTCACCGTCGTGTTGCAGCGGGCGGAGATGGTTCGCCGCATCGCCCAGGAGATGGCCGGCTACATCGTCGAGCTGGGCAGCGACGGGCGCCTGATCCGCCTCCAGGCCGACGAGTTGCTGGCTGGAGTGGAGGACGACCGGCGCAACGTCATCCGTGACTACGTGGTCGATGAGTGCGCCACCGCCGTCGACATCGCCCTCACCGCACTGCAGAGCCTGGAGACCGATCAGCTCCTCGATTCCGGCGTGGTGGCCGACACCGTGGCCCTCGGCGGTCGTCACCGCGGGGCGGTCGACCTCGACGCCAGCGCCGCCCCCCGGGGTTACCGGTTGCTGGGCAAGATCCCCCGCCTGGCGCCACCGGTGGTCGCCAAGATCGTGGCCCGCTGCACCAACCTGCAGAAAGTGATCGGAGCGACCGTCGAGGAGCTGGCCGCCATCGACGGGGTGGACGACGTCACCGCCGTGAGCGTCAAGGACGGCCTGGCCCGTCTGGCCGAGTCGAGCATCCTCGAGCGCTACAGCTGAGCCGGGCCCGTCCTCAGCGGGAGCGCTGAGCCAGTCGCTCGCGAGCCACGATGCGGTACTTGCGGTCCATCTGCTCGATCCAACCCAGTCGGATGAAGGCGGCGATGGACTTGTTGACCCGTTCGCGCGAGGCACCGACCAGGCCGGCAAGCTCTTCTTGGGTGATGGGCAGCACGAACTCGTCGGCGGGACCGGCCAGCTCGAGCAACCGCTTGGCCGTGCGGCCCGTCACGTCCAGGAACACAGCGTCGGCCAGCGCCGAGTCGGTGGACCGCAGCCGCTGAGCGAGGAGATTGACCACATCCCACAGCAGGTTGGGACGAGCGTCGAGCTCGGCGCGGACCAACGAGAAGGGGATGCGCAGGACTTCGGAGGGCTCCAGCGCCCGTGCCGACGCCGAACGCTCCCCGGAGTCGAACAGCGGCATCTCCCCGAAGAGGTCACCGACCTCCATCAACGCCACCAGCGACTCACGCCCGTCAGGTGAACGCCGCCCGATGGCGATGCGCCCGGAGCGAACCACGAACAGCTCACCAGCATCGTCACCCTCGGCGAAGATGACCTGGTTCCGCTCGCAGGGCAGCGATCGCGCCCCGGTCAGCAACCGGTTGAGGGCGTCGCCGGCAAAAGCCGAGAACAGATCGGAGCGTGCGAGGAGTGCCAGGTCGTCCATGCCAAACGAAACGATACCGTGCCGATCCGTTGGAGGACGGCGCGAGCGGCGCTGATCCGGGCTCGATCCTCGTGTCCGGTACCCTGGGCAGGCCCTTCCCTGCTGCGCCTGGAGCCTCATGCCGTTCGATGTCGGAGACAAAGTTGTCTACCCCCACCATGGGGCCGCGGTAGTGGAACGCCGGGAGATCAAAGAGGCCTTCGGTGAGAAGAAGGAGTATCTTGTGCTCCGCCTAGCGTACGGCGACCTGGTTCTGATGGTCCCGGCGGACAACACCGACGAGGTCGGTCTGCGCGAGGTGATCAACGACGAAGAGGTCGAAGAGGTCTTCGATGTGCTCCGCAAGAAAGATGTGCGGATGCCGACCAACTGGTCCCGTCGGTACAAGAACCATGTGGAGAAGTTGAAGTCCGGCGACATCTACCAGGTGGCCGAGGTGGTGCGGAACTTGTCCAGCCGGGACAAGGACAAGGGCCTGTCGGCGGGCGAGAAGCGCATGTTGAACCGAGCCCGACAGATCCTGGTCTCCGAGTTGACCTTTGCCATCGGCGTGTCCGAGGAGGCGGCCGAGGAGAAGCTGGACGAGGCCCTGCCCTGAACCTCACCGCCCGGCATCGGCAAGCTTGGGCCATCGTCGTCGCCGGCGGGAGCGGAAGTCGCTTCGGAGCGCCGAAGCAGTTCGCCGACCTGGTCGGCCAGCCCGTGCTGGCCTGGTCGCTGGCCTCGGCCCGGGAGGCCTGCGCAGGCGTGGTGGCTGTCCTGCCCGAAAGTGTCAGACCCCAGAGTGTCAGACCCGAGAGTGTCAGACCTGAGAGTGTCAGACCCCAGAGTGGCGAACCTGAGAGCGGCGGGGACGGGAGCCTTGTGCCCAGGACCGACCGCTCGGGGTGTCGGGGCGCCGGGACCGATGGCGGCGGGTTCGAGGTCGCCTGGGAGGCCGACGTCATCGTCGCCGGTGGGCCCAGCCGGTCAGCCTCGGTGCGGGCCGGGCTGGCTGCGGTGCCAGCCGATGTCGAGATCATCGCCGTCCACGATGCCGCCCGCCCGCTCGTTCCGCTGTCGGTGTGGACGGCCGTGCTGGACGCTGTGGCCGGCGGAGCGGACGCCGCCATACCGGTGCTGGCCGTGACCGACACGGTGAAGGAGGTGGCCACCGACGGCACCCTTCGCACCCTCGACCGCAGCCGACTGGTGGCTGTTCAGACGCCCCAGGCGTTCCGGGCCTCCATTCTGCGCCGTGCCCACTCGGCGGGCACCGACGCCACCGACGACGCCGCCCTGGTGGAGGCATTCGGTGGCCGGGTGCAGCGAGTGCCGGGCAGCAGGCGCAGTGCCAAGATCACCGATCCCGAAGACCTGGTGGTCGCCGCCGCTCTCATCGGTGGGACACGGTCGGCCGGTTCCGGAAGCGATCACCGGGAGGGCTCGACATGACGTTGCCGAGGATCGGCCAGGGCTTCGACATCCATCCGTTCAGTGACGACCCAGCCCGCCACCTGGTCCTTGGCGGGTTGGCCATCGACGGCCCCGGGCTGGTGGGCCACAGCGACGCCGACGTGGTGGTCCACGCCGTAGCCGACGCCCTGTTGGGGGCGGCGGGGGAGAGGGATCTGGGGACCATGTTCCCGGCGACGGAGGCAGCTTGGGCCGACGCCGACAGCATGGTCCTGCTGGCCCGGGTGATGGAGGAGAGGATCACTCCGGCGTGGGAGGTCGGCAACGTCGACGTCACCATCATTGCCGAGGTCCCCCGCCTGGCTCCCCACGTCGCCGCCATGAGCGACCGGTTGACCCGGGTGGTGGGGGCGGGCGTGAATGTCAAGCCAAAGAGGGCAGAGGCCCTGGGCTCGGTCGGGCGCCGAGAGGGCATCGCCTGCCTGGCCGTTGCCGTGCTGGGCCGGCGATGAGTCCCCGAGGTGGTGGACGCCGTGGGCGTCAAGGTGGAGGAAGCGGCGATCGTGGGCGTCAAGGTGGGGGAAGCGGGCGCCGCGGTGGTGAAAGCGGGGGCAGCAGTGGGCGGTCCGGTGCTCCTGCACCAGGACGGGGCCGGGCCGTGGCGTCCCGGGCGGCGCCGTCGCAGGCGGGTGGCTCCCGGGGGGACGGCTCGCCGCGAACCGCTGCTCGGGGCACCGGTCGCCAGGGTGGCGTCGGTCGCCAGTCCGACGCCAAGGAGGTTCCCGGGCGACGCCTGAAGAGTGGGACCGACGAGCTCGGAGGCGATCAGGTCGAAGGGCGCCAGGCCGTCCTCGAGTTGCTGCGCGCCGGGCGCCGGGCGGTCCACCAGATCCTGGTGGCCGACGGCACCGACGCCGACGGGCTCACCGCCGAGATCGTGGCGTTGGCCGAACGGCGAGGCGTCACTGTGCGCTCGGTGGCCCGGGGACGCATCGACGCAGTGGCGGGCACCGAGGCCCCTCAAGGAGTGGTGGCCTCAGCGGACCCCGTCCAGCCCGTCGGACTCGACGACCTGGCCCGCCGTCCCGGACCGGGCGGCACGCCGCCGCTGATCGTCGTCCTCGACGGCATCACCGACCCGCACAACCTCGGTGCCATCATGCGCTCAGCGGTGTGCGCCGGCGCCTCGGGAGCCGTCATCGGCCGCCACCGAGCCGCTCGGCTGACCCCGGCGGCGGTGAAAGCAGCGGCCGGTGCGGTCGAGCACCTGCCGGTGGCGGTGGCCGTCGGGATCCCCGCCGCCCTTCGGGAGTTGGCGGCAGCCAGTGTATGGACCGTCGGCCTGGACGCAGACGCCGATGCCGGGCTGTGGGACCTGAGAGTGGCCTCCGAGGGGGTGGCCCTGATCCTCGGTGCGGAAGGTCGAGGGCTGTCCCGTCTCACCCGCGACGTGTGTGAGCTGACCGTGTCGATCCCGCTCATCGGTCCGCTCGGGTCGCTCAACGTGTCGGCCGCCGCTGCGCTGGCCTGCTTCGAGGTGGCACGGGGTCGCGCCGGAGCCTGACCCGTGCCGACCGGTACCCGTCGATGCCGTTCCGACAACGCAGGACGAGATTGGTCGGCCACTCTCCGGTAGGTCCCCCAAGCGGATCCTTTGGCCGTTTCGCGTCACGAAATTGTCAAAGTTAGGCCGAACAACCCGTTGACACCGGCCGAAGACCTAGGTACAAGTGACTAGTCAGTAAGAACTAGTTCGAGGCTCTGACCAGGTCGAACAGGACATTTTGTGCACTTACTCCTCTGGAAAACGGTTTCGGAGAAAGGCACCGAACCTGCGCCCATGGTCGTCGCCAAGCGATCCCTACCCGAGGACATCATGGCCTTGCTCTACTCGCTCCCGACACTCACCGATCTCGACGACGAGGAGCTTGTGGCCCGCTTCCAGGGTGGCGACCCCGACGCCCTCGAGGTCCTGATCGGCCGATACCGGCGCTTTGCCCGGTCCAAGGCCCGAACCTACTTCCTGGCGGGTGCCGACGATGACGATGTCGAGCAGGAGGGGATGATCGGCCTGTTCAAAGCAGCCCGGGACTACCGTTTCGACCGGCAGGCATCGTTTCGGGCGTTCGCCGAGGTGTGCGTCACCCGCCAGGTGATCACGGCGATAAAGGCGGCCACCCGCCACAAGCATCAGCCCCTCAACCGATCCGTCTCCATCTCCGCGGCCGGCGACGAGGGGGGCGACACGGCGCTCGAGGGACTCCTCGACGACCACCACACCCGCGACCCGGCCGACGAGGTGATCAGCGCCGAGGGGGCCGACGCCCTGCGCCGGAGCATGGCCGAGATGCTCTCCGACTTGGAGGTCGACGTCCTGCGTCTCTACGTCGATGGCAAGTCCTATGAGCAGATCGCCCTGGGACTCGGCCGCCACGCCAAAGCCGTGGACAACGCGCTGCAACGGATCAAGCGCAAGCTCGGCTTCCACCTCCACGGTGACGAGGCTGTGCTGGCGCTCGTCGCCTGAGCAGCACTGGGTTCGTCCGGGCGAGGGCAGTGGATCGGCGACAGCGCCCATCGGGCACTTCGGACCAAGGAGGCTTGGCGCTGCCGCTCGGTGCCGGCGTTGGGCACTGGTGGTCGCCGGCCGTAGCATCCGACAATGTCCGGTACCGAGTTTCGCCAGGTCCGCTTCCTGCGCCCGCCGGGCGCCACCGACATCCTGCTCATCCGCCACGGCGAGTCCGAGGCGGCCCGTCCCGACGTCCGCTTCCCTCTCGTCGACGGCCTGGGCGATCCCGAGCTGCACTCCGAAGGGCGGGCCCAGGCCGAAGCGTTGGCCGAACGCCTGGCCGATGAGGACATTGCTGCGATCTATGTGACCACCCTGCGGCGCACCACCCAGACCGCGACCCCGCTGGCCGATCGTCTGGGACTGACGCCGATCGTCGAGAGGGACCTCCGCGAGGTGCACCTGGGCGAGTGGGAGGGCGGGGTCTACCGCAGTCGGGTGGCGGCCAGGGATCCGCTCCTGGCCGAGGTCCTTCGCCAGCAACGCTGGGATGTGATCCCGGGGGCCGAACCCGCCAAGGCGTTCGAGCTCCGGGTGGGCGCCGCCCTCGACCGGGTGGCTGCCGCCCACCCCGATCAGCTGATCGCCGTCTTCACCCACGGCGGGGTGATCGGCGAGGCTCTGGCCCAGACGGCATCGTCCGCCCGCTTGGCGTTCTCGGCAGCGGACAACGCCTCGATCTCCCAGGTCATCATCGGCCCCGGCCTCCGGGTGGTGCGCAGGTTCAACGACACCAGCCATCTGACCCGGTCTCTGGCCTCCGTGGCCGTACCTTCCACCTGATCCGGAGTCCCCTCCGGTGGGACGGCGTCTCTTGAAGTGGGAACGGCCGTGAGCGGGACGGCCGCCGGCGATGGTCGTTGGTGCGGGGCAGCACCTAGCCTGGCGCCGTGCGTCAACGCTGGTTCTCGAAGCGAGCGCTGCTTTGGCACCTGCTCCTGGCCATCATCGTGCCCGGCTGTCTCTACGCGGGTTGGTGGCAGGCGCACCGGGCCATCGGCGGCAACACCCTCAGCTGGGCCTACACCGTCGAATGGCCGGTCTTTGCTGTCGTCGCCGTCATCGGATGGTGGCAGCTGATCATGGAGCACCCCTCCGAGGTGGAGGCCCGCCGCCAGGAGCGCATCCGCCGGGCCCAACCCCGCCCCGTCGTCGTCGCCACCCCACAGATGTTGGCCGCCAATCGGGCGGCTCTGGAGATGCACCGCGCCGAACTGGGGCCGGCTTCGAGTGCAGGCGGCGACCTGGCCGTCATCGAGGACGATTCCGGTCAGGTCCATCCTGTGGCCAGCGGGGGTATGAGCACCTACAACGCCTACCTGGCCACCCTGGCCACCCAGGGTCGAGCCAAGACGTGGCGCAACCCCAGGGGAATGCCGCAACGTCCCGAGGAGTCTCCATGAGTGGTGCCCTGATGCGTTACCGGGTGATGGCCAACATCATCGGTATCGGCCTGATCGTCCTCGTCTTCGTGGGGATGCCGCTCCAGTACGGCGTCGGGGTGAACGCCGTCGTTGCCATCGTCGGGCCCCTGCACGGTGCGCTCTACATCGTCTACCTGCTGGTCTGCTTGGATCTGGTGCGCCGTGCGCGCTTGTCGTTCTGGGCGCTGTTGGCCATGGTGGCGGCCGGGTTGGTGCCCTTCGTGGCCTTCATCGTCGAGCGGCGGATCACGGCCATGTTGGCCCAACCACGTGTCACCTAGCTGCGAAGGATGGCCATGTGGGGTGGCCACCTGATCGCTCCGGCGGTTTGGGACGGACGGCAGGGGGTCGGACGGACCCGGGCGGACCGGGAGCGACCTCCAGAGCGTGGTGGTCGTCCAGTAAGATCCCTCCTGATGTGATCATCGCCCCGCCGAGAGACGCTGGACCTGACGGACACCCCGCCGGAGCACTCGTTGCCCAAGCGGGTCGGAGTGGGGGAGTGAAACCTTTGATGCTCTCCAGCGCTCAAAGAGGTGATGAGAACCGGCTTCACCGCCGGGACCCTGCTGCTCAGGACGAGCAGCGGCAGGGCGTAGCACCCGAACCCGGCCTGGTCTCAGGTCCCGTCCACCGAGAGTGAGTGCACCCATGACCACGACCGACGCCCTGGTCGAGGAACCGCTAGCCGATCTACCCGATCTATCCGACGGCGACCCGGTCCCGGAGCTCAAGCGGCCATGGGAGCAGGTGGCTCTCGGGCTGTTCATTGCCGTTCCGTTCGTGGCCGTCGCCGCCGCCGTGCCTGTTCTGTGGGGATGGGGACTGTCGTGGCATGACGCGGTCATCGCCCTGGTCATGTACGCCATCACCGGTCATGGCATCACCGTCGGGTTCCACCGCCACTTCACCCACCGGGCCTTCCGGGCCAAGCGCTGGCTGCGGGTCACGCTGGCCGTAGCGGGGAGCATGGCCGTCCAGGGTCCGGTCGTGCGCTGGGTGGCCGATCACCGCAAGCATCATCGCTACTCTGATCGGGACGGCGATCCGCATTCGCCGTGGCGGTACGGGACCAGCGTGGGGGCCCTGACCAAAGGCTTCCTGTGGGCTCATCTGGGGTGGCTGTTCGACGTCGAACAGACCTCCCAAGAGCGCTACGCCCCCGAGCTGCTCGAGGACCGCGCCATCGCCGGGGTCAACCGCTCGTTTCACTGGCTGGTGCTGGCCTCCATGCTGCTGCCCCCGCTCGTCGGTGGCCTGTGGGGCTGGTCGTTCAAGTCCGCCCTCACCGCCTTCTTCTGGGGCAGCCTGGTGCGGGTCTCCCTGCTGCACCACGTCACCTTCTCGATCAACTCGATCTGCCACTTGACCGGCAAACACCCCTTCAAGGTCCGGGACCGCAGCGGCAACGTGTGGTGGCTGGCCATCCTGTCGATGGGTGAGTCGTGGCACAACCTCCACCATGCTGATCCGCCCTCGGCCCGCCACGGCGTGCTGCGCGGCCAGATCGACTCGAGCGCCCGGATCATCTGGATCCTCGAGCGCCTACGGATGGTCGAAGCCGTCCGGTGGCCCGACGCTCAGAGCATCGACCGTCGCCGGCTGTCGCCAGGCGTCGGCGCTTGACCTCGTCGGGGTGAGGCCGCCCCGAACGGAGAAGTCGGGCCGCAACGGCATCCCTGCCCGACCGTCGCAGGTGCGGGTGGCGAGCACCTGGTGCAACTCGATGCGTCGCTGCTCGAAGCCCAGTCGGGAGCCGGCCAGGTAGAGCTTCCAGACCCGGGCCCGACCCTCGCCGACCTCGGCGACCGCTTGAGACCAGTGGGCGTCAAGGTTGGCTGACCAGGCGCCGGTCGTCTTGGCGTAGTGCTCGCGGAGGTTCTCGTCGTGTCGGACCTCGAGTCCCACGTCCTGCAGGGCGGTGACGATGGTGCCCACCGCCTCGATCTCCCCGTCAGGGAACACGTAGCGATTGATGAAACCTCGGTTGTTCCTCACCGATGCCGTTGTCGTGGGCCGGGTGATGCAGTGGTTGAGCAAGCGGCCCTCAGGGCGCAGCTTGGCCGCCAGGAATCGGGCGTAGCCCGGAACGTTCCTGGCCCCGATGTGCTCGGTGAGGCCGATGCTGCTGATGGCGTCAAAGGCACCTTCTTCGACACTTCGGTAGTCGGCGTGACGGATCTCCGCGAGGTGGCCGAGGCCGGAACCGCTCAGCCACCGCTGGCCGTACTCGGCCTGTTGGGCTGAGAGGGTGACACCGAGGACCCGAACCCCGTAGTGCTGGGCGGCGTGGCGGACCATGGTCCCCCAACCGCAGCCCACGTCGAGCAGGCGCTGCCCGGGCTGCAGGTCGAGCTTGCGGCACACCAGGTCGACCTTCTCCTCCTGAGCCTCCTCCAGCGAGGCGGCTTCGTCGGTGTAGACGGCGCACGTATAGGCCATGGACGGACCGAGGACCCACTCGTAGAACCGGTTGGACACGTCGTAGTGATGGCTGACTGCCCTCGAGTCACGGGAGAGTGAGTGGCGCAGCCCCCACATCAGCCCTGGGCGAACTTCCTCGGCAGGGGGCGGGACGGGTCGCAGGACGCCAGGACCGAGGCTGCGAAGGATCTCCGCTCGCTCACCCCACGTCAGGGCGCCGACGCCCGATCGCGCCAAGAAGCGCAGCGTCGTGTAGGTGTCGCCCTCGAGGTCGAGCCCACCCGACACGTAGGCGCGGGCCAGGCCCAGCTCCCCGGGGGCCGTGACCATGGCGTTGAGTGCCCGGGGGTGGCGGACGTGGATGGACACGACCGGGTCGGGGGGACCGGCAACGCTCCCGTCAAAGGCGCTGTAGGCAATCGGCGCCCCCGGGCCCACCACCTTCTGCAGGACCTGAGCGACGGCGAGGTGATCAGCCACGAGAACTTCTCCTTGCTCCGCAGGGCCTCAGCGCGCCTGAACGCACTTGGCGTAGAGGTCGAGGAGGCGCTCTGCGGGGTCGTAGCGAGCTTTCAGCTTGCGGTACACGGGTCCGTTGTAGAGGTCCCAGAACGTGGCGGCGTCGTAGAACGACGTCGAGTACAGCGATTTGCGCCCGCCCAGCCGGCGGACCTCTTCTTCCACCCAGCGGTTGTGATGGGCGGGGTCCATGCCGTCGGCAAGGGGCACCGTGGACCAAAACCCCACGTTCACGTACAGCTCGGTGGGGTCGAGCCGGTAGAGCTCCCAGGCCACGGACGGATCCCGTTGGCGCAGCGGGCACAGCCAGATCGGGGCGATCCCCACCTCATGGTCGAACCCGGTCACGAACTCGCCCAGCCGCACGAGGGGGACCTCGATGTCTTGGATCACGCTCTCACGCTCGGGCAGCCCCCGTCGGCGGTCGATGGTCGCCTTGATGTGATGACGCTGCTCGAAGGCGACGATCTTCCAGTAGACACTGCTGCGCAGCAGGCGAGGCCCGAGCACCTTGCGCACCCAGGGTCGCTGGACCCCGAAAGCCCGTGAGCACCAGAACCAGTCCGTGTCCCAGCGCCACAGGTAGTCCCGGACGCTCAACCAGTCCTGGTCCCGCTGCTGGAGCGACCGGTAGTAGATCTCGGTGTGGGTGTAGTCGCTCAGCTCGGGTGCGGCATCGGCCCATGAACCCAACGTCAGGTAGCACTCGTGCGGTCCGAACACGGTTCCGTCGACGAAGGCAACGGCCTCGTTGCCGTGGCCACCGTCGACGCAGATCGTCCCCAGCGCCACCGTCAGCTCGTCGATGGTGGCGAAGCGCAGGTGGCGCAGGTGGACGTAGGGGGCGACGGGATCCAGGTCGATCTTGACCCGCAGGGCGTAGCCGAGCGTGCCGTAGGAGTTGGGGAATCCGAAGAACAGCTCGGCGTGCTCGTTGTCGGGCCGGGCGGTGACGACGGTCCCCTCGCCGGTGAGGATGTCCATCTCCAGCACCGACTCGTGCACCAGGCCGCTGCGAAACGACGAGCTCTCGATCCCCAGCCCGCTGACCGCCCCGCCGATGGTGATGGTCTTGAGCTGGGGCACGACCAGGGGCATCAGCCCGACGGGGAGGGTGGCGTCGACCAGGTTCTCGTAGGTGGTCATGGCACCCACGTCGGCCGTGCGGGCGGCCACGTCGATGGCGATCACCCCGGCAAGAGCGGAGACGTCGAGGCCGGGGGTCGACGTCTGAGCTCGGCTACGAAACAGGTTGGATGTCCGCTTGGCCAGCCGTACCGGGGCGTGGGGGGGCAGGGAGGCCAGCTGGCGGGCCAAGGTGGCCACCGCCTCGTGGTAGGCCACCCACGAGGCCTCGTCCCTGCCGACCTGAACTCCGGTGCTTGGCGATGACCTGGTCCCCAACGATGCCTCCTGGCGCGTTCCGAATCCCGTCAACCCTACCGAGGGACTTCTCATCGCGTGCCGTGTGGGGTGAGGACGGACGTGGAATGATCCACCCAGCCCTGGCGCCACGGTTGGTGTCGGGGGCACCCATCTCTCGTCGTCAAGGTCTGGAGCGCTCATGTCGTGGGGCAGGATGTTCAAGCGGGCAAATTCGTACGCGCAGGCCAGGGCTGAGTCCGGGCTCGATGCCCATGCCGACCCTCGGATCCAGGTGCAGCAGGCCATCAGCGAGATGCAGGCTCATCATCGGGATCTGGAGGAGGCGGCCGCCCACGTCATTGCCCAGGACAAGCTGGCCAAGATGAAGCTGGCCGACCTTTCCACCCAGGAAGGCCGCTACACCAAGTCTGCGCTGGCCGCCCAGCAGCAGGGCAACATCGACGCGGCCCGGACCTTCGCCACCAAAGTGGCAAGCGTGCGCGAGCAGATCTCCGGTCTGTCCACCCAGATTCCCCAGCTCGAGGCGGCCGCCAACGACGCCAAGGAGGCGGTTCAGGAATCTGCTGATCAGTTGCAGCAGAAGATCAACGAGAAGGGGACCATCCTGGCCCAGGTGGATCAGACCCGCATGCAACAGGAGATGGCCTCGAGCCTCAAGGCGGTCACCGATCTCACCGGGAGCAACGCCGCCCCGTCCTTCGACGAGATCAAGCAGAAGGTCTCTGGCCAGTTCGCCGAGGCCCAAGCGTCGACGGAGCTGTCATCGTCCAGCCCCGAGGTCCTCGAGATGCATGCCCATCACGCCGAGCTCAACAGCGAGGCGGACGACATCCTGGCTCAGCTCAGCGCCGGGACCCTCAAGCCGGCGGCCCTGGCGCCGGGACCCGCACCCCCCGCGTCCTGAGCCGCCCCGGCGCTGGGACCTCTGACCTCTGACCGGTCCGGGCTCTACCAGTCGTCGCCGGCTCTACCAGTCGTCGCCGGCTCTACCAGTCGTCGCCGGCTCTACCAGTCGTCGCCGGCTCTACCAGTCGTCGCCGCCGCCTCCGCCGTCGCCACCCTCCCAGCCCCCACCGCGGTCGTCGTCGCCGCCCCAGCCGCCGCCCCCCTCCTCGTCTCCGCCACCGAGGATCTCGCCTAGCATGCCCCCGCCGATCAGCCCGCCGAGCAGGCCTCCGGCAGCTCCCGCACCCAGCGCCCCTCCCAAGCCGCCGTGACGACGCGGGAGCTGGTCACCCCAACCGCGAGGCCGGTCCTGCTGGCCGACCGGGGTCGGCTGCGCAGCGGGCACCGGAAGGGCGGGATCGGGTCCAGGATCGAATCCCTGTTGGGTCCTGACCAAGCGGGTGGCGTGCAGACCCTCGACGACGATGGAGCGAGCCACGGCCAGCTGGCCGACGGTGGTGGCCTGTCCAAGCTGGGCACCGGCGGTGTTGTAGCGCTCACCGGCGTCGACCATGGCCTGACGGTTGGCAGGGTTGCCGCCGTCATCGAGGGTGGACACGTCATGGCCGAGCCGGTTGTAGAGAGCCTCGGCCTCGGCGTGGGCGTCGAGAAACGCCGGATCAGGTTGATCACTGTGATGGTGACGGAACACGATTGCCTTCTTTCGATGGTCCCGGTCCGGGACCAACACCTTCACTGGGCAAGCGTAGAGCAGCGTGGCCCGTAGCGCGTGGTCAAGGCTTCCGCTGCCGGCGGATCCGTGAACGTTTGGTGGTCCCTGCCGGCCACCGGTGAGGCAGAGGAGGCGACCCACTCACATCATTGTCACACCTTCGCTCCTCCATAGTCGGATGTCATGCAGCAGCCAACCGTCCCTCATCGGCATTCCCGACCCAGGCATCCGCTCCTCACCATCGGTCTGGTGGCGACCGCCAGCCTCCTCGCCGCATGTGGATCCTCAGCCCCGAAGTCCGCGGGCCCCACGGCCAACATCAGCACCGGGCCCGCATCGAGCAGCGGGCCGGCGTCGAGCAGCGGCGTCGGTACCGCCAATCCCGGCACCCCGGCCCCGGTCGAGTCGAACCCGCCGGGGGACATCCCGGACACCGTCGCCTATGTGCCGTGGACCAGCCCCGACGGCAGGGCCACCTTCGTTCACCCAGAAGGGTGGACGCAGAGCACGGTTGCGAACGGAGTGACCTTCAGCGACAAGCTCAACAGCGTGACGGTGATGTCGGCACCCGGTACTCCCCCGACGGTGGCTGAGGCCCAGAGCCAGGTCGTTCCTACCCTCGGCGGTTCGGGCCGGGCCACGAAGGTTGTCCGCACGGAGATGACAACCCTGCCGGCGGGGGCTGCGGTGCGCATCACCTGGCAGGTCAACAGCCTTCCCGATGCGGTGACCGGCAAGGTGTATCGAGACGAAGTCGTCACCTACCTGATCGGCAGCGGTGACCGGGTCGTGCGGATGGACCTCTCGGGCGCAATCGGCTCTGACAACGTCGACCCCTACCGCAAGATGAGTCAGAGTCTGGTTCTGCGATGAGCGCCTCGGCAACCGTCGAGGATCCGGCGGCGGCGGCCGAGCCGGCCGAACCATCGCCGGTGATCGATGCCCGCTGCCTGTACCGCTTCTACCACGCCGGCGACGAGGAGGTTCTGGCCCTGCGCGGCGTCTCGCTCCAGGTCTTCAGGGGCGAGATGGTCGCCGTGGTGGGACCGTCGGGATCGGGTAAGAGCACCCTGCTGGCCTGCCTGGCCGGCCTGGACGACCCCGACGGTGGTCAGGTCTACGTGGCCGGCACGCGCATCAGCCGCGTCGGCGAGCGACAGCGTGCCCGGCTGCGCGTCGAAGTCCTCGGCGTGTTGCTCCAATCGGGCAACCTGGTCGGCCATCTCAGCATCGCCGACAACGTGGCCCTGGTCCGGCGGCTGGCCGGACGCCGGGACCGCAGCCCCGTCTCCACCGTGCTCGGGCGGCTGGGTCTGGAGGATCGAGGCAGCGCCCTGCCCTCGGCCCTGTCGGGAGGCGAGCTGGCCCGGGCTGGTCTGGCCGTGGCCCTAGCCAATGATCCACCCGTGGTGCTGGCTGACGAGCCGACCGGTGAGCTCGACGGTCGTACTGAGGCAGACGTCGCCGATGTGCTCGTCGAGCAGGCCAGGGAGGGCCGCGCCGTGGTCGTTGTAACCCATTCGACGGTCATCGCCGCTCGGGCCGACCGCATCGTCACCTTGGCCGACGGCGTGGTTGTTGTCCCTGGCGGCCAGTCATGACGGCTCCCCTGTCCGACTCGGTCGTCGCTGAGGGCGACGGCGATCCAGAAAGGGCTCATCCGGTGGTGAGATGCGAAGCAGCGACGGTCTCCTACCGGGTAGCCCGAAGCACGCGCACGGTGCTCCAAGACGTCACCTGCGAGGTCAGGGCCGCTGAGCGGATCGGTATCATCGGTCCGTCCGGATCGGGCAAGACGAGCCTGCTGCATCTCCTGGCCGGGCTGGAGCCGCCAGCGTCGGGGAGGATCTCCTGGCCGGCCCTCGGCGGTCCTCCGGCTACCGCTCCAGGGCGGGTCACCGTCGCCTTCCAGGCGCCCAGCCTGCTCAGTGCCCTCAATGTCACGGAGAACGTCGCTCTGCCCCTGGTGTTGGCAGGCGCCGCGCAGAGCGAGGCCGTCGAGCGTGCCGCCCAGATCCTCGAGCGGTTGCATCTCGGGAGCATGGTTGCCCAGCTGCCCGAGGAACTGTCCGGTGGACAGGCCCAGCGGGTGGCTTTGGCGCGGGCCCTTGTCACCCGCCCCACCCTGCTGCTCTGTGACGAGCCCACCGGCCAGGTCGATCATGGTACGGCTGAGGAGCTCCTGGATCTCGTGTTGACTGGGGCCGCCGACGCCCACACCGCCGTGGTCATAGCCACCCACGATCCCGCCGTCATCGATCGGCTCAGCGCCCGCTGGACGATCACCGATGGGTTGGTGCATGCATCGTGATGGTCATGGGGATCTGGTGTCGTGGGCTGCTGCGCCGCCGGGCCGGACGCCTTGTCGGGGTGGCTGCGGGCGTGGCGGTCTCGGTCGCACTGCTGGCCAGCCTGGGCAGCTTCTTGTCGGCCGCCAAAGCGACGATGACCAAACAGGCCATCCGTTCGGTAGCGGTGGATTGGCAGGTGGCGATCAGCCGGGGGATCGACCCTGTGGCCGCCCTGGCTACGATCCGTTCTGACTCCGGTGTCCGGGCGGCCCTCCCGGTCGCCTTCGCCACCAGCGATGGGCTACGGACGACAACCGCAGGCGTCAGCCACACGACCGGTACTGCCAAGGTCCTCGGCCTGCCGCCCGGCTACTCCTCGACGTTTCCCGGTGAGATCCGTCCCTTGTCGGGAGCCGCCAACCTGGCTTTCGTCGATTCGCCCGGCGCCGCCCCCTCAGCACTGCTGGCCCAGCAAACGGCGAGCAACCTGGCCGCCCGGGTTGGCGACGTGGTGGTGGTGCAACGGGCGGGGCTGGCCCCAGTCAGCGTAACGGTGGCGGGGATCATCGATCTGCCGCAGATCGATTCGCTGTTCCAGACTGTGGGCGCTTCGCCTGGAGCACGGGCGTCGGCTCCCCCTGACAATGTCATGCTCGTCGCTCAGACAGCCTGGCACCAGGCGTTCGACCCGTTGGCCGCCGTGCGGCCCGATCTGGTTGCCAACCAGGTTCACGTGGCCCGCCTGCACCGGCTCTCGTCAGATCCCACGGCGGCCTATGCCCATGCCGTCGGCGCTGCTCACAACCTCGAGGCTCGCCTGGCCGGTGGCGGCTCCGTCGGCAACAACCTGGCGGCCACGCTCGACTCGGCGCGTCAAGACGCACTCTATGCCCAGGTGCTGTTTGTGTTCCTCGGGCTCCCGGGGGCGCTGCTGGCCGCAGCGTTGACCGTGACCGTGGCTGCCGCCGGGTCGGATCGTCGCCAACAGGAGCAATCTCTTCTGCGCCTGCGTGGCGCTCGATCCCGGCAGGTTCTCGGCCTTGCCGCCGGCGAAGCGGTCGTCGTTGGTGTCGGGGGCGGAGCTGTCGGTTTGGCGGCCGCCATCGTCATTGGTGCCCTGTCCTTCGGCACCGCTGGCTTCGGCGCCACCGCGTCCGGCGCTCTCACCTGGATGGCCCTCTCAGCGCTCGTCGGGTTGGCCATCGCCGCCGCCGCCGTGCTGATTCCGGCCCGTCGGGACCTGCGGGAAGCGACCGTGGTCGCCGGGCGCAGCGCAACGGCGCGGGCCGCCCGACGTCGGCGCCTGCCCCTGGTCCTCCGGCTCGGGACCGACGGGTGGTTGCTGGTCGGTGCTGGTGTCGTCTACGCCATCACCAGTCGACGGGGTTACTCGCTGGTGCTGGCTCCCGAAGGGGTGCCGACCATCTCCGTGAGCTATTGGGCCTTCGCCGGGCCGGCGATGTTCTGGGCGGGGACCGCTCTGGCGACCTGGCGCATCGTCGATCTGGTTCTTCGGCGGGGGCGACGTCTGATCACCTGGGCGGCTCGCCCTGTCTCAGGACCCCTTTCGGGGCTGGCCGCAGCAACAGCGGCCCGCCACCGGTCGCTGCTGGCCAGATCGTCGGTCATCGCCGGGCTGGCGCTGGTCTTCGTGGCCAGCACGGCCGTGTTCAACAGCACCTACAAGGCACAGGCCAGCGTCGATGCCCGGTTGACCAACGGGGCCGACGTGTCGATCACCAACCCTCCGGGGACGGTGGTCCCTCCCCGAACCGGCTCGCAGATCGCGACAACACCCGGCGTGCGAAGTGTGGAGCCGCTCATCCACCGTTACGCCTACATCGGCGCCGACCTGCAGGATCTCTACGGCGTCCGGCCGGCCACCATTGCCAAGGCGACGACGTTGCAGGATGCCTACTTCGCCGGGGGTACCGCCCAACAGCTCATCAGCCGGTTGTCCGCTCGACCCGATTCCATCCTGGTCAGCTCCGAGACGGTGAAGGACTATCAGCTCCATCTCGGTGATCCGCTCACCCTCCGCCTCCAAGACGCACACACCCAGCGCCTCATCCCGGTGGTGTTCCACTACGCCGGGGTGGTGAAGGAGTTCCCGACGGCCCCCCACGACAGCTTCTTCGTAACCAACGCCGCCTTTGTGGCCCGGGCCAGCGGTGACGCCGCGGCGGGAACGTTTCTGGTCAACACCACCGGCCATCCCCATCAGGTCGCCGGACGTCTGCGCTCGGTGCTGGGCACGGGTCCGGCCATCGCCGACATCAGCACCACCCGCACGGCGGTCGGCTCCAGTCTCACGGCGATCGACCTGGCCGGGCTGACCCGTGTCGAGCTCGGCTTCGGGTTGGTACTGGCGGTCGCCGGCGGAGGTTTGGTGCTCGGCCTAGGGCTGGCTGAACGGCGACGTGACCTCGCCGTGGTTGCCGCTCTCGGTGCCCGTCGCAGCCAACTGCGCGCCCTGGTCCAGGTGGATGCTGCGGTGGTGACCCTCGCCGCCCTCGGCACCGGGGCCCTCGGCGGAACTGTCCTGGCCGAGATCCTGGTCAAGGTTCTCGCCGGTGTGTTCGATCCACCCCCGGCGGGGCTATCGGTCCCGTGGCCCTATCTCTTGGTCATCGCCGGTCTCGCCGTAGCCGGGATCAGCGCAGCCACCCGCATCGTGGCCACACGCGCCTCGCACCGACTCTCCACCGCCCTCCGCGACCAATGAGGCTGGGCGACCAATGAGGCCGGGCGACCAATGAGGCTGGGCGACCAGTGAGGCTGGGCGACCAGTGACAGGCTGGGCACATGCGGGTGTTGATCGTCGAGGACGAACCCCGCATGTCTGCTCTCCTGGAGCGAGGCCTGCAACGGCAGGGCTACGCCGTTGATGTCGCTGCCACCGGGACCGACGGGCTGTGGCTCGGGGTGGAGAACGACTACGACGTCATTGTCCTCGATGGGATGCTGCCGGGCATCGACGGCCTCGACGTGTGCGCCCAGCTACGGACCGAGGGTCGTTGGGCCCCGGTGCTGATGCTCACCGCCCGGGACGGCGTGACGGACCGCATCCGTGGCCTCGACGCCGGCGCCGACGATTACCTGGCGAAGCCATTTGCCTTCGGGGAGCTGACCGCTCGGCTCCGGGCCCTGGTCCGGCGAGGTGCCGTCGAACGCCCGACCGTACTCGTCGTCGGTGACCTGATCCTCGACCCTGCGGCCCGCACCGTCACCCGTGCCGGCGACCCAGTCGACTTGACGGCCACCGAGCTGTCATTGCTCGAACTGCTCATGCGTCGCCCCGGTCAGGTCCTGACCAGGACCCAGGTCCTCGACCACGTCTGGGACTTCGCCTACGACCCGGCCAGCAACGTGGTCGATCAGTACATTGGCTACCTTCGGCGCAAGCTCGATCGGCCCTACGGCCGCGAGGACATCGAGACGGTGCGGGGCAGCGGCTATCGCCTGCGGGACGCGGGGAGGACATGATCCGCCCTCGCAGCATCCGTGCCCGTTTGGTGGCTGCCTACACGCTGGTGGCGATGGTCCTGGCTGCCGCCGGACTCGTGGTGTTCGGCGTGCTCCTGCGACATGGGACGACGGCTTCGATCGACACCGCTCTGAACGCCCGGGTCAAGCCGGTGGTCCTCGACGTTCGAGCTGCGAGGTCCGGGCACCCGATCGCAGGCTTCGGTCCGTCCTCCCTGCCTGGGGCCCAGGTCGGGGTGGACCGTCCCGACCCCCCGGGCGGCTCTCCCAGCGGCTCCCCCAGCGTCGCTTCGAGCGTGGACGCTTTCACCGCCGTCTTTGGCCCGGACGGCCAGGTGGCCGCCCTGACACCTGGCGAGCTGCGGGTCTCCCCCCTTTCGCCCACCCAGGTCAGAGCGGCATCGGTGCGCTCGCAGCACCTGCTCGTCACCCTCGGCGACGAGCAGATTCGAGTCCTCGCCGTACCGGTCCGCACCAGCGGAGCCGTACGGGTGGTAGCTGTCGGGACCAGCATCGCTCCGTTCACCGGGGCGGCCAACGAAGCTGTCCACGAGCTGGAGGTGGCGGTCCCATTCCTGATCGTCCTCGCTGCCCTCAGCGCCTGGATACTGTCGGGGGCGGCCCTGCGGCCCGTTGAACAGATGCGAGCCGGTGTCGATGCACTCGGCGCTCACGATCCCGGCGATCGACTGACCGTGCCGGCTACGGCTGACGAGCTGGCCAGCCTGGCCGTGACCTTCAACGCCCTCCTTGACCGTCTGCAGCGATCCCTGGCTCGTCAGCGCGACCTCATTGCCGACGCCGGTCACGAGCTGCGGACACCGCTGTCGGTGTTGCGGATCGAGCTCGACCTCGCCGACGACCCTGCCTGCAGCCGGGACGAGTTGATCGATTCGGTCCGCCACGCTCGCCGGGAGGTCGAGCGCCTGTCGACACTCGCCGATGACCTGTTGTTCCTGGCCCGAGCTGACAGCGGCGGCCCCCTCGTTCGCCTCGATGAGGCCGACGTGGCCGCCGTCGTCGCCGAATCGGCGAGAGCCCACCGGGCTGGAGCGGCCAAGGAGGGGGTCGACCTGGTGGCCGACGCCGCTGACGGCGTAGTCACCCAGGCGGATCCGGCGGCCATCCGGCGGGTAGCGGACAACCTGCTGGCCAACGCCCTGGCAGCCACCCCCTCGGGGGGGAGGATCACGCTTACCGTGCGCGACAGCGCGCACGGTGCCACCATCGCCGTAGCCGACACGGGCCTCGGGTTCCCGGAGAAGTTCGTAGCCCACGCCTTTGAGCGCTTTGCGCGCGCCGACGCGGCCCGGGCCCCGGGAGCGGGAGGGGCAGGTCTCGGCCTGGCCATCGTCGCCGAGATCGTCACCGCCCATCACGGCCACGTCACCGCTGTCAACAACGCCGGTCCGGGGGCAACGGTGACCATCGTCCTTCCTTCAGGAAAGCTTGTTCGTCAGTCGATCGATGAGCAACTGGCCGTGCCATCGCGGCGCCGACCGACGGGCACCACTCGCCAATAGTCGTCGTCAGCGCAGAGGACCAGAGGGCGAACTTCCATGGTGTTCCCAGAGTGTCTACGGGTAGTAACAATGCGACGGCTACGTTGTCAGCTGTGGGGTCTATGCCGATGAGCTCACCATCTCGTTTCGGTCCCGACGGCGGATCGGCCGATACCGACCTGTCCGGGTTCCGTCACGGTCGGGTCCCCCGCCTGGTCCGGGAACGCCAGTTGCTGGCCCTGGCTGAAGTGCTCTTCGCCGAGCGGGGGTTCTCAGCGGCGTCCATGGACGAGCTGGCCCGCCGCGCCGGCATCTCCAAGCCCGTCATCTATGCGCTGGTGGGCAGCAAGGACAACGTGTTCCGAGCGTGCATGGACCGCGTCGCCGAGGGCATGGCCGCCCGGGTCGTCGAGGCTGTCCGCACCGAGATCGACCCTCGTCGCCGCCTTCTGGCCGGGGCGCAGGCCTGGTTCGACTTCATCGCCGATCATCGGGCCCTGTGGACCGCCCTGCTGGCCGGGGGGGACACGCCGCTCGGCGCCGAGGCCGCCGAGATCCGTCGCCGCCAGGCCCGGGTCATCGCCGGACTGCTGGCCGACGACGCCGACGACACCGACGTCGAGGCCTCGAGTGTGCTCATCGACGCCATCGCCCACCTCATCGTCGGCGCCTTCGAGTCGATCGGCCGCTGGTCGGCGGAGCACCCCGAGCTGGGTCCGGCAGCGCTGGGAGAACTGTGCACCGCTGTGCTCTTCCCGGGCCTCATGGCCTTGAACGAGGCCCCCCCCGTCGGTTGGGAGAGCGGTACCGGCACCTGACCACGGTGGCGTCCACGGCTGTTCGCTATCGACGGCCATAGGCCAGCGTCTGGCCGTCACCACCCGAGCGGGGACCGGCCCCGCCGGTGGTCTGGACGACGGCGGAGCCATCGGCGTGCGACTCGGTGTTGGAGCACCCACCGTCGGACCAGGATGGTAGGTGCTGACCAGAGCCGATGGGGCAACCACGGCCCCGTCGCCCTGGCGGGCCCCGAGCTGCGACCAACGCGCGCTCACCGCGGCGGCGTCGCATGGCGCAAACGTCTCCGTCCACACCACCGGCGACGTGAGCTCGGTGGCGTCCACCGCCAGCTCCCGCAGCGTCACCTGGCGCCCGTCCACCAGGTCAGTGATCGCTGAGCGCCAGGTTCCCGTCCGGCCCGGCGACACGGTGATGCGGTAGGGCCGTCCCGGCTTCCATGGCCAATGGACGGTGTTGGCCGAGTCGACCTCGGGCAGCGACGACGTCGTCCCGGCCAGCTCCCGCCCATCCTCGTCGTAACCGCCCCAGTTCACGGCGCCCCGGGGTGCGCCAGGATGCCATTGCAGGCCGGTGTGGCCGGCACCCACGGACCGACCCTGCTGAGCGAAACCGACTTGGAGGGCCCAGAAGTACAACGATGCGACGGCTGGTGCGGTGAGGATCTCCACGACGGCGCTGACCTCTGTCACCGGTCCCGTCGCCGGGAGCTGCCACCACAGGTGGAATGACGACGCCCCGTTGCCCGACGGGGGCGGTCCCGACAACCGGATCTGTTGTCGCCGACGGGGCCAGGGTCGAGTCACGAACGCGGGGCCCGGGCGCGGCGCCCGCCGGTTTCGACGAAGAGCTGCGATGCCGCCTGGCGTATGGCCAATGACCATGTCGGGTAGGCATGAACGGTCAGTGCCAGGCGGGCCGGGAACATGTCCGAGCGCATGATCAACGCCGGCTCGTGGATCATCTCGCCGGCTCGCGGAGCAACGACGGTGGCGCCCAGCAGACGACCGCCGGCGAGGTTGCGGGTCACCCGGCGAGGCCCGACGAGAAGCTTCACGAACCCCTCGGTTCGTCCCGCGGCGATGGCCCGATCCACCTCGCTCATGGGCAGGAACGCCACCCGAGCGCCTTGGATGTCGGCCGCGGCCGCCTCGGTGACGCCGACATGGGCGACCTCGGGGTCGGTGAAGGTGACAGCCGGGACCTGGTGGGCCCGAAACCGGCGGTAGGCAACCTTGGACAGGGCGTTGTTGGCGGCGATCCGTCCCATCTCGTCCGCGGCGTGGGTGAGCTGCACCTTGCCGGCGATGTCACCGGCGGCCCAGATGTTGCCGACGCTGCTGCGCAGGTGGTCGTCGGTGACGATGAAGCCTCGCTGGTCGAGGGCCACACCGGCGACGGCCAGGTCCAGGTCGGCGGTGACGGGGGCCCGTCCGACCGCCACCAGGACCCGTGACCCGTGGACCTCGCTTCCGTCGTCGAGGGCGAGGCGCGCACCGCCAGGACCGCCTCGAGCGCCGACGATCTCCCGGCCCGTGATCACCTTGACACCGTCGGCGCCCAGCGTCGCCGCCACGATGGCGGACGCATCAGGCTCCTCACGCGACAGGAGTCGATCCGCGGCCTCGACGATGGTGACCGCCGTGCCCAGCCGAGCGAACGCCTGGGCCAGCTCCACTCCGATGGAACCACCACCGATGACGAGGAGCGACGCCGGACGCTCGCCGAGATCGAACACCGTCTCGTTGGTCAAAACGTCGAGCTCCGTCAGTCCCGGGATCGGAGGGATCAAGGGTGAGGTCCCGGTGGCGATCACCAGCTTCCGAGCTCGCAGCTCGACGTCGTTGACGCTCACCCGTCGTGAGGACAGCAGGCGAGCTGCGCCCTCGATCACGACGATGCCCTCCTTGCGCAGCACCGCCGCTGTCTCGGTGGCGGCGATGTCACCGACGGCTTTGGTCACCCGGCCCATGGCCGTGACGAAGTCGTCACCTTGGGCGGCCGACTCGATCAGGGTCTTCGACGGGACACAACCGACGAAGGTGCAGTCACCACCGATCGGGCCGTCCTGGACCAGGGCGACCCGTGCCCGGCGCCGGATGGCGGTCCGAGCCGCTCCCATCCCCCCGGCACCGCCTCCGATGACCACCAGGTCGTAGTCGGCGACACCCGATCCCTTGTCGCCGAAGGTCATGGCCGCTCCCCTGTTGTCTTGGCCCGGTTGTCTTGGACGGAGTGGTTCACCAAGAGGTCGTCTCTCCCCGCTTTCGAGTGCCGCGTTCGGTCAAGGGTAGGCGCCCGGCCACCCGCTGGTGACGGCCCTGCGCAGTTCAGCTTCTTTGAGCGTGCTCGGCCGCTACCTTGGGTGGGTGAGCAAGGTCTCCGGTGTCCTCGTGCTCCGGGCCCACCGGGAAACCCTCGGCGACGGGTGACCCCGTCGAGCGAAAAGCCCGAACCGCCACGCCGGGCCGTGTTGCGCTCGGCCCCGTTCCGGAGGCTGTTCGCGGCTCGCACGGCGTCACGGTGGGGCGATACGTTCAACACGATCGCCATCGTCATTCTCGTCTACCGCATCAGCGGCTCGGGGGTCTCCGTTGCCGCTACGGTCATCTTCGAGATCGTCCCCGTCCTTGCGTTCGGCTTCGTTGCCGGGGCGGTTGTCGACCGCATGCCCCGCATCGCGATCATGGTCAGCGCCGACCTCGCCCGCGCCGCCATCGCCGGGACCCTGGCCGTGTTCGGCCACCACCTCGGCGTCGTCTACGCCGCGGCGTTCGCCATGTCGGCCTTCACCGTGTTCTTCAACCCCGCGGCGACCAGTGTGCTGCCCGCGATCGCCGGTGCCGACCTCCTTGATGCCAACTCGATGATCTGGTCAACCGCGGTGGTCTCTCAGATCGCTCTCGCCCCGCTGGCCGGCGTGCTCGTAGCCAGCGCCGGCGCTGGCCCCGCCTTTGCCATCAACGCCGTGTCGTTCCTCGTCTCCGCCGCTCTCCTCACCCGCATTCGCTTACCCCATCGGGTTCCTACCAGACGGCGGTACCTTGCCGACATCGCTGACGGGTTCGCCTATCTCCGAACCAGCCGCTTCCTCGTCACCCTCGCCGCCGTCCAAGGCCTCGCCGCCCTCTCTGCGGGTGCCACCTCTGCCCTCCTTGTCGTGCTCGCCGAACGTAATCTCCACCTCGGCGCCGGACGATTCGGTGTCCTGCTCGCCGCCATCGGGATCGGCGCCGGCGCCGGACCGCTCCTGCTGCGACGCCTCACCCGCAAGGTGTCCCGACCCGCACTGCTCTTCGGGCCCTACCTGTTGCGCGGCTTGGTCGACCTCTCGCTCGCCGCCTTCGACTCGTTCGCCGGTGCCCTCGTCGGTCTCGCCGCCTACGGTGTCGGCACCTCCACGGGCAACGTCACCTACCACACCATCCTCCAATCGGTCGTCCCCGACGAACGACGAGGGCGCGTCTTCGCCTTCTACGATGTCGTTTGGCAGACCGGTCGTCTGGCCAGCATTGGTGTCGGCGGGGTCCTCGCCGACGCGCTCGGCATCGCCGCCGTCTACTACCTCGGGGGCGGGCTCCTCCTCGTTGCTGGCATCGTTGGCTTCACCCACCTGCGGGCCCGCGACCTGGGACTTGTCGAGCTGTGAGTGTCAGCTGGGGATGGGCAGCAGGCTGCGGCAGGTCCCAGGCCAGGCCGGAGCGCGCCATACTGGTCAGCCATGAGGCTCGGGGTCGCCGGCAAGGGTGGGGTGGGCAAAACGACGATCTCGGCTGTGCTCGCTCGGTTGCTGGCCCGAAGGGGATACCGGGTCGTGGCCATCGACTGTGACTCGGATCCCAACCTGGCCGCCAACATCGGATTGGGCAGTGACCAGGTGGCGTTGGTGCGACCCATCCTGGACCAGCGGGGTTCGACCCGGTCGCTGCCGGTCGAGCTCGGTGCCAGGTCACTCATCCAGGCGTACGGACATGCCGGTCCCGATGACGTCACCTTGATGCTTGCCGCCCGAGCCGAGAGAGCGGGGTCGGGCTGAACGGGAGCTGCGCACGTCACGGTCCGTGACTTCATAGAGCAATTCGACGCCGAACTGGCCGGTTCCGTAGTGGTGGCAGACATGGAGGCAGGCCTCGAACATCTCTCCTGGGCGGGCGGGACACTCCGGAACGTGGATCTGCTGCTGGTGGTCGTCGAGGCCCAGGCCAAGGTGCTGCTGACCGCAGCGCGGATCATCGCCCTGGCCCGCCAGCTGGGGATCCCCAGGACTCTTCTGGTCGGGAATCGAGTTCGACCAGGAGATCGCCCGGTGCTGGACGCCTTCGCCATCGAGCAGGGGTCTGAGCTGCTCGGTTCGATCCCTGATGACGACGCCCTACGCCATGCCGATCGCCAAGGTGTCTGCCCGCTCGACCATGCACCGCAGGCGGTCGCCGTTCAGGCGATCAGCGACCTGGCGGCGACCCTGGAGGGACGGTTCATGGTCAAATCTGAGGCGCCCGACGGCCGTGGGCGCTCAGCCGACTGGGCGATCAGACCGTAGATCGAAGCTGCGCGGTCGCGCAGAAACAACAGGGCGCCAAAGCGGGACGCCGGCGTCGATGGCTAGGTTCGTGGTCGTGGTGGCTTTGAGCGTGCTCGACCAGTCGCCGATCCCGGCGGGTTCCACGGCGGCGGAGGCGCTGCGTGCCACGGTGGCGCTGGCCCAAGAAGCGGAGCGGCTCGGCTACAAGCGCTATTGGTTGGCCGAGCACCATGACACAGCCTCTCTGGCCGGCACCGCACCCGAGGTTCTGTC